>JAFYLO010000003.1 GCA_017557045.1 Bacteroidaceae bacterium
CGGATGGAAAGGATACGTTGCTTCAGACCGCCCCGGTTATATAACAATTAAAAATGGATTAGATGTATTTCAAGAACATTTTGAAATCATATCTTTTATGCTAAAAAACAAAACTTGAAAGATGTGTACAAAGATTAGCTTCGGGTAGGGGTGGTTACAGACAAGGCGGCTATGGTGGCACAGCGACCGGCGGAGGTGCTGCCACTGAAAATGATGCTTTTGAATATAAAGAAGAGTCTAAGCCGCGTGCGAAGAGAAAAAAGGTCTTCGATGATGATGAGGGCGAGTATGTGAGTTTCGAGGAGATAAAATCTTCTGATGATAAAAAGTGAAACTAAAGATATTGGCATCGTATTGTGTGCCAATATCTTTAGTTTTAGGTTTCAATGAAGATACTATTCGGAATATAGCTATTTTTCAAACAACTCTGCAACTTCTTTCAGATGCTTGATTATCGGCAGATGCTGGGGGCAGGCGCTTTCGCACTGTCCGCACTCTATGCATTGGCTTGCTTTGCCGAAGGTGCCTGTCAAGCGGTCGTAATATTCTCCTTGCGGTGTCCAGAATTTACCTTTCAGTTCCTGCTTCTCGGCATTGTAGAGCGAGAAATATTTGGGGATTGCTATGTTCTGCGGGCATCCGTCGGTGCAGTATGAGCAACCGGTGCATGGGATGGGGATGTTCCTGTTTATTATATCTACAACTGCTTCTACGGCTTTAAGCTCCTTTTCGTCGAGAGGTTTGAACTCTTTCATGAATGAGCAGTTGTCTTGCATCTGAGCAAGGTTGCTCATGCCGCTGAGTACGATTGCTACGTTGGGCTGTGAGGCTGCGAAGCGTATGGCCCATGATGGGGTGGATGCTTCGGGGCTGTGATGTTTGAGTATGTTTTCTGCTTTTTCGGGCAGGTTGGCGAGTGTGCCGCCCTTTACGGGTTCCATCACAAAGACGGGCTTGCCGTGTCTGGTGGCTGTCTCGTAGCATTTGCGCGATTCTATGCCTTTACTCTCCCAGTCGAGGTAGTTTATCTGCAATTGCACAAATTCGAATTCGGGGTGTTCGGTAAGCACTTTGTCGAGCATTTCGGCATTGTCGTGGAACGAGAAGCCTATGTGTTTTACAAGTCCTTTTCTCTTCTTCTCGGCTATCCATTCGAAGCAGTCGAATTTGTTGTAGGCCTTGTAGCTGTCGAAGCCTATGTCGTGCAACAGATAGTAGTCGAAATATTCTACTCCGGTGTTCTCCAACTGTTGGTTGAAGATGAGATCCCTGTCTTCCTTCTCCTTGATGAACATGTAGTGGAGTTTGGTGGTTAGGGTGTATGCTTCGCGCGGGTATCTTTTTGTGAGTATCTCCTTTACGGCCTTTTCGCTCTTGAAGCCGCAGTACATCCATGCGGTGTCGAAGTAGGTGTATCCTTCGGCGATGAAGTGGTCGACCATGCGTTTGCTCTCTTCGAGGTCTATGCTGCTTTGCTTGTTAGGGTCGGTGAGCGGCAGGCGCATCAGTCCGAAGCCTAATTTTCGTTTCATTTCCATAGTTTCTCCTTCTATAAAAATAGTTGCTCCTATTGTCCCCTGCGCGGACAATAGGAGCAGAATGTTTGTTCTATGATGCCATGATTTCTTGTGCTCTCACTACATCCTTATCCAAGGGTTTGTCATCTTTTATAGCCTTTGTGAAGGGGATGTAGACAATTTCGTTGTTTCTGAGGCCTACCATGATGTTTCTCTGTCCTTCGAGCAGTGATTCGATGGCTGCCACTCCCAGTCGGCTGGCGAGGATGCGGTCGCTTGCTGTGGGGCTGCCGCCTCGTTGCAGATAGCCGAGGATTGAGACACGGACATCAAGCTCGGGGAATTTCTGGCGCATGTTTTCTGCTACCTCCATGATGTTGTAGTCCTTTTCGCGACCTTCGGCAAAGAGTACGATACTGCTGCTCTTGGTGCGGCGCAGACCGTTGGAGATGAATTGTGTTATCTTCTCGAACTCGGGGTCTATTTCGGGGAGTACGCATGCTTCGGCTCCTGTGGCGATTGTACCGTTGAGCGCGAGGAAGCCGGCATCGCGTCCCATTACTTCTACTATGAAGAGACGCTCGTGCGACGATGCTGTGTCGCGGATTTTGTCGATGCACTCCATGATGGTGTTCAGGGCTGTGTCGTATCCTATGGTGGTGTCTGTTCCGTAGAGGTCGTTGTCGATGGTGCCGGGCAGGGCTATGCAGGGGATGTCGAATTCCTTGGCAAGGTTGTAGGCACCTGTGATGGAGCCGTCGCCGCCGATTACTACGAGTGCGTCAATCTCCTCTTTCTGCATAGTCTCGAAGGCGGTTGCACGTCCCTCCTTTGTCTTGAATTCGGGACAGCGGCTTGTCTTGAGGATGGTTCCTCCGCGTTGTATGATGTTGCTTACGTCTTCTGTCTTGAACTCTTTTATTTCTCCTGTTATAAGGCCTTTGTAGCCGCGGTAGATTGCTTTTATCTTGAGACCGTGGTAGATGCCGGCGCGCGTAACGGCGCGGATGGCTGCGTTCATACCGGGAGCGTCACCTCCGGATGTGAGTATTCCGACGCATTTTATTTCTTTTGCCATAGTATGTAAAGTTTAAATGTTGTTCTTGTGGTCGTATATTGCCTGTTTGCACTCTTCCATCAGCCACTTGGGGGTGGAGGTGGCTCCGCAGATTCCTACTGATTCTATGCCTTCGAGCAATGAGAAGTCTATTTCCGATGCACTCTCTACCTGATGGGTGTTGGGGTTTACACGCTTGCACTCGTTGTAGAGTATCTTGCCGTTGGAACTTTTGCGGCCGCAGACGAATATTATAAGTTCGTGTGAGCTGGCAAAGTCGCTTATTCCCTTCATGCGGTTGGCTACCTGGCGGCAGACGGTGTCGTAGGACTCGAATCTCTTTTCGGGGGAGATGTACTCTTTTACCGCTTCGGTCAGTTGCCTGTATCCTTCGAGCGATTTTGTTGTCTGCGAGTAGAGGCAGGTGTCTTTCTCCTTGTCGAGTTTCTCTATTTGTGCGGGAGATTCCACTACGATGGCATTGCCGTGTGTCTGTCCCACGAGACCGAGCACTTCGGCATGTCCCGATTGGCCGTAGATGACTATCTGGCGCTCTTCGCCGATGCTGCTTTCCCATTTCTGCTTAATGCGCTGCTGCAGTTTGAGCACTACAGGGCAGGTGGCATCAATCAGTTGCAGGTTGTTCTCTTTGGCGATGGAGTATGTTTCGGGCGGTTCGCCGTGGGCTCTCAGCAATACCTTTGCACCACGCAACTTGCGGTACTCTTCGTGGTCGATGGTTACAAGGCCGAGCCGTTTGAGCCTTTCGCACTCGAGACCGTTGTGCACTATGTCGCCGAGGCAGTAGAGGGTGTCGCTACTGTTTTTCAGCTCCTCTTCCGCCTTTTTTATGGCTGTGGTTACTCCGAAGCAGAAACCTGAATTTTCGTCTATTTCTACCTTTATCATTCTGCGGTGCGTTGTTTGAACTGTTCTTTAAGCCATTCGAGCTGTCCTTCGATGGTCATTTCGCTGTTGTCGAGCAACAGGGCGTCTTCGGCCTGTCTCAGAGGGCTTACTTCGCGTGTGCGGTCTATGTGGTCGCGCTCTATCACATTTGCGAGAATGTCGTTGTAGTCGAGGTTGTCGCCACGTGCCACAAGTTCGTCGTAGCGTCTCTTGGCGCGTACTTCGGCGCTTGCGGTTACAAATATTTTAAGCTCGGCATTGGGGAATACTGTCGTGCCTATGTCGCGTCCGTCCATTACAATGCCTTTTGCCTTGCCCATTTCGCGCTGTTGTTCTATGAGGGCGGCGCGGACGAAGTCCAGTGCTGCCACGTGGCTCACCTGTTGCGATACTTCGAGGGAACGTATCTCTTTTTCAACGTTTACACCGTTGAGGTATGTTATGGAGTTCTTGGTCTCTTCGTCGGCGCAGAATGTTATTTTGATGTTGCCTATTTCTTCGCGCAGGCGCTCCTTATCTATGCCTTCGGCTGTTATTATGCCGTTCTGCATGGAGTAGAGGGCGACGGCGCGGTACATTGCGCCGCTGTCGAAGTAGAGGTAGCCTATGTTGCGTGCAAGTGCCTTTGCCATAGTGCTTTTGCCGCACGATGAGTAGCCGTCTATTGCTATTGTTATTTTTTTCATGGTGTTTATAATGAATATGATACGTTGAACATGAATGATGATGAGGATACGTGCAGCTTGCTGTACGATGCTCCTATTTTTACTCTCTTTACCGATAGGTTGGCACCCGCTGTGATGCCGTCCCATTTACTGCCTGCCACGGAGAGTTCCTGCGACATGCGGTAGTTGTATCCGAGTGATACCTGAAAATTGTCGCCCAGCAACAGGTCGGCTCCGAAGTGGGCGTGCTTCAGCACTATTTCGCTGAAATTGTCCTCGCTGCCGTCGGCATTGTAGAAGTGTTCCTTGCTCCAGTGGTTGAGGTCGGTAAGTGTTACAGAGACGCGGATGGGGGCATGTGCGAGGCGCTTGGTGAAGCCCAGTTGCAGGTCGAGTGGCATCTTTTCGCTCTTGTCGTCGAATGCCTTTACCTGTCCGCCCAGATTGCATAGTGCAAGCGAGGCCGAAAAGTCGCTCTCTTCATTGTAATAGTTGAGTCCGAGGTCTACACCTAAGGCTACAGAGTTGTAGCTTTCGTATTTTGCGGTGATGAACTTGCCCGAAACGCCGCCGCTGATGCGGTCGCTGAGCAGATAACTGTACATTATCTTTATCTCGATGTCCTTTGCGTCGAAACTGCCGGTTGCGTTGTTGCCCGCATCGAATCCGTCGAATGAACCGTAATCAACGTACCGTGCGGCAACGGCACCGGCCGAGCGCTCACCGAATACTTTGTTGAACATGGCGCCTGCAACCTTGCTGTCGGTTATGTATGTCATGTAGTTGAGACTCAGTGTCTTGTCGGTGGTGTTGATGAGCAGTGCCGGATTGTGGTAGGCGAGTGTGAGGTCGTCTTCGATGAGTGAAATGTTGTTTCCGCCGTGTGCAGCCGCGTGTGCCGAGAAGGGCAGGCGCAGGAAATTGAAGACCGAACTCCCGTCCTGTGCCATTGCTGCGTACGACAATGTCATCGTTACTATTATAAATAATATCCTTTTATATTGCATCGTTGAAATTTGTGTTATAATCCATGCCGGGATAGGCAAAGATATTTGCGAAGATAGTGCAAGCCGAGCGAAATACCAAACATGATTGACGCTTTTAGAAAATCTTTCAAAAATATGTATTGTAAATAGCTGTAACTTCCGAAAAAAAATATACCTTTGCACTGCAATAGCAGTTGGATTTGATTTTTAGTAATCTTTGTGAAAAAATGGGGCGAAAGTGGTGAAATGCTCCCTTTTTTTATGATTTTTGAATTATTTTTAATTGAAAATCAAAAAAAGAGAAAAATTCTCTGCGGATATAGAAAAATATTGTTTATTTTTGCCCAATAGAAAATAAATAAAAATAACATAATGGACAACAAAAGCAAATTACAGGAAAACGCGAACGAGATTCTCGAGGTGAAAAAGAGCCCTAAGGCCAACCTTGAGAGCAACAAAAGTACATGGCTTCTGATAGGCTATATACTCGTATTCGCTACTTTGTTTGTGGCTTTCGAGTGGACAGCCACAGAGCGTAAGGAGACAGGTGAAATTGTCAGCGCAGGTGTGCTCCTCGAAGAGGAGGTGATGATTCCCATCACATTGCCCGAAAAGAAGGTGGTTCCCCCTCCCCCCGAAGCTAAGCAGATTACCGACGCTCTCGAAATCGTGGAGGACGACGCCGACATCCAGGAGACAGAGATTATCTCTGTTGAGGACCAGGGTGAGGTAGTAGAAATCAACGAGAACATGAACATCGTGGTAGAGGAGCTTCCCGAAGAGGAGACAATCTACAACGTGGTAGAGGACCAGCCCGAATTCCCCGGTGGTATGCAGGCTTTGATGAAGTACCTCAAGGACAACATCAAGTATCCCAGCATCAGCCGTCAGAACAACTCACAGGGTCGTGCATACATCAACTTCGTTGTAAACACCGACGGTTCAATCACAGATGTTGAGGTTATGAAGAGTACCAACGACGTTTATCTCGACAAAGAGGCTGTTCGCGTGGTATCTGCAATGCCCAAATGGAAGCCCGGTCGTCAGCAGGGTAAGACCGTACGCGTAAAATATACACTGCCTGTAATGTTCAGATTGCAGTAATAAACAGACAACATAATCGAGAGGCTACGAAAAGCAGCCTCTCTTTTTTTTATAGAACCTAAAAATAATACAACAATGTATAGCTGGGAAGAACTTCGCAATAGAGTGAACGACTTTATATCAAACCTCAAATATGCCCGCGAGCCCCTCGCGCTGTATGAGCCTATAACCTACACCATTGCTCAGGGTGGCAAACGCGTGCGCCCCGTGGCACTGCTTATGGCATATAACCTATATAAAGAGGATGTAGAAAAGGCTCTCTATCCGGCGGTGGCAATGGAGACTTATCACAACTACACACTCATACACGACGATGTGATGGACAAGGCTACAATCCGTCGCGGACAGCCCACCGTGTGGACAAAGTGGGGAGAGAATGAGGCGATACTTTCCGGCGACACAATGTTTGTACTCGCATACGAATTCCTTGCACACGTCGATAGTGACAAACTGCCTGCAGCCCTTGCTCTTTTCAACGAAATGGCAAAGGAGATAGGCGAAGGACAGCAGTACGACATGGAGTTCGAGACTCGAGGCAATGTAACAGAAGAGGAGTATATCAACATGATACGCCTGAAGACCTCTGTGCTCATAGCCAACTGCATGAAACTTGGAGCTATGCTCGCAGGCGCATCGCAGGAGGATGCCGACAATCTCTATCGCTACGGCGAGACTGTGGGCCTTGCTTTCCAGCTTCAGGACGACCTGCTTGATGTCTATGGTGACGCGGCTCTCTTCGGCAAGAAGATTGGTGGCGACATCTGCTGCAACAAAAAGACATTCCTGCTGATAAAAGCAATGGAACTTGCTTCTCCACAGCAGCGTAAAGAGTTGGAGGAGTGGATGGCGCAGGAGAATTTTGATGCTGATGCAAAAATCGAATACTTTACATCGCTTTACAACAGTTTGGGTGTACGCACTCTGTGCGAGGAGCGTATTGCCGCACTGTTCGCCAACTGTGACAGCTACCTTGATGCTGTCTCTGTATCACCTGAGCGCAAGAGTATCATCAAAAGCTTTGCCGATTCATTGCTTAACAGATTAGCATAAGCCTGTATTCATGCCTTACAGAAGATTACCTAACACCGACCGCGCCCGTATACGCGCGCTGAATATGGCTATAGAGAGCTGTGTGCAGGGAGGAGTGTACACAAACACCCTCAAGCACAACACATACTCTGTGGCAAAGACAATGCTCGAAAAATTCTCCCGTAGCGTCGATGCCTACAACAGATGCGTCTCGGAGCAATCATCCAAACGCAGTAATGCCAAATATGAGGCTGCGTACAAAAAGGCGCGAATGTATGTGATGCATTTTCTTCAGGTCTTTTCAATGGCTGTGATGCGCGATGAAATCCCCCGTGCAAAACGTGCATACTACGGTCTGCCTGTGGAGGACGATTCGCTACCGACGATAATCCCCGAAAGTGCAGTGCTCGAATGGAGCCAGAAGATTTCCGAAGGCGAAAGACGTCGTCAGGGCGAGGGCGGAGTTCCTATCTACAACCCCACAATGGGGCGCGTAACGGTGGCATGCGACATATTTAAGGAGATGTATAATCGTCAGCACCGCTTGCAACAGGCAACAGCCGAAGCTCTTGCATCGGTCGCTGCATTGCGCCCAGAATGTGACAGGATAATCTTCGATGTGTGGCAGGAGATTGAGGAGAAATTCGCTACTCTCACAGGCGACGAGAAAATAAAGAGATGTTCGGAGTACGGCATAATATACTATACCCGCCGCGACAGGAATAAGGGCTCTCAAATACCGGCTTCTGATAATGAATAGATACATAGATACACACACTCATCTGTTTGTAGAGGAATTTGATGGGGATAGGGCAGAGGCTGTCGAGCGTGCAATGGAGGCGGGGGTTACCAAACTCTGTCTGCCGTGCATAAAATCCTCCTCCGTAGAACCAATAATGCAGATGTGTGCCGCTTATCCCGGAGTGTGCTTCCCGATGATTGGGTTGCATCCCACCGATGTGGCCGAGAATAGCGATGAGGAGCTGTCGGCATTGAAGCGCATCCTCGACAGCCGCGACGATATTATAGCTGTCGGGGAGGTGGGAATTGACCTTTATTGGGATACAACCTACCGCGACAGACAGATTGAGGTGTTCGAGACACAGATAGCATGGGCAAGGGAAAGAGGGCTGCCGCTTGTGATACATTCGCGCAATGCATTCGACGAACTGCACGACACGCTCACACGTTGCCGCGGAAACGAGCTTACAGGAGTGTTCCACTGTTATTCCGGCGATGAAGAACAACTTGCCTGTCTCGCACGCTTCGAGGGCTTTATGTTCGGAGTCGGGGGTGTGGTTACATATAAGAAATCCAATTTGCCAGAAATTCTCCGCCATCTGCCATTGGAGAGAGTGTTGTTGGAGACCGATTCGCCTTATCTTGCCCCGGTTCCCCGTCGAGGCAAGCGCAACGAGAGTGCTTATATTCCTTATATAGCGGAGCGTGTGGCACAGATCTACGGCACCACTGTGGAGAATGTGGCTGCCGTTACCACTGCAAATGCCGAGAGACTCTTTGCTATCTGAAAACTCCCTTCTGCACATGAATCAAATAGCTAAATATACTCCCGAAGAGGAGAAATTCAATGCAATCTCCCATTTTATCGGAGTAGTTATAGGAGTGGCCGTTTCGTTCATATTCGTGTCGACAGCAGCCGAATATGGCGACCGGCTTGCAGTTATGAGCATCTGGCTCTACATATTCGGAATGATGAGTTCCTACGTTTTTTCAACCCTATATCATGCCTGTCGGCCTGATAGGGAGCTCAAACAGACCTTCCGCCGATTGGATCATTCGGCTATCTATTGGCATATAGCGGGAAGCTATTCTCCTGTAACGCTCATCGCCCTGCGCGAGTCGGGCTATTGGGGGTGGGGACTTTTTATATTTGTGTGGTTGTGTGCCATAATCGGTACTCTGACAAGTTTCTTTAACCTGAAGAAACACAGCCGTATAGAGACGCTGTGCTATGTGCTTATGGGCCTTGTGGTGCTCGTGGCATTCAAACAATTGTTGGACGCTGTGGAGTTCAATGTTGTAGCATGGCTCATAGCCGAAGGTGTCTGTTATATTGCCGGGGCTGTGCTTTATAGCATCCATAAGGTGAAATTTATGCATTCGATATTCCATTTGTTTGTGCTTGCAGGCACTGTATGCCATCTTATAGTTGTGTGGAAAGTGCTGCAAATATTGATATTGTAACTATGAAAAACAAAACTATTCTTCTGATTGTCATTGCACTGACAACCATAATCGGTGGTGCAATGAGTCAGGGCACAGTCGAGGACTACAAGCGTGCCTACTCAATGTACCACAAGTACAGTGGAAAAACTTTCTATTCGGGAGTGTCGCCCCACTGGATTGGCGATACCCACAAATTCTGGTATACTCGCAATACTCCCGATGGTACCATATATGTAATTGTTGATGCCGACAAAAAAGAGCGCCAAGAACTGTTCAATCATCAGCAGTTGGCAACTGCATTGTCCGAAAAGTGCCGCAAAAATGTAAATCCGGCAAATCTTGATCTCTCGCAACTGACAACAACCGACAGTGCCGACACACTCTATTTTCAATTTTCCGGTCGTCGTTGGATGTACGACAAACAGCATAATGCACTTACCGACCGTGGCGAAATATACCGTCGTCAGGGGCGGCAGCGTCATTGGATGGAGCGCGACGACGAAATGGAGGCTGCTCCCGTAACCTCGCCCGACGGAAAATATACGGCGTACATAAAAGAGCACAACATTTATGTGAAAGAACTTTCAACAGGCAAAGAACGTCAATTGAGCATAGACGGCACCATTGCCAACTACTACTCGGCATATATACGTTGGTCGCCCGACAGCCGCAAAGTAGCATCATGCAAAATACGTCCCACCGAGAAACGCTATGTCTACTATGTTGAATCGTCGCCAGGCGACCGGTTGCAGCCTAAACTCCACAAGCAGGAGTATGCAAAGCCGGGCGATGAACTTCCATTCAAACTGCCATGTATTTACCATGTTGAGGACGGTCGTGCCATAATTCCATCGAGTGAACTTTTTGCGCAGCAGTACGAAATACGTCCCCCACGTTGGGACAGCGACAGCCGCACGCTCACATTCGAATACAACCAGCGAGGGCATCAGGTGTACCGCGTGCTCGAACTCTCTGCCGAGAATGGCGCGGTGCGGCCTATTATAGAAGAGACAAGCGACAAATATGTCAATTACAGCCGTTACTTCCGACACGACCTGCGCGATGGCAAACATATAATATGGATGAGCGAGCGCGACAATTGGAATCATCTTTATATGTATGACCGCACAACAGGCTCCCCCACACATCAGATAACAAAGGGTGAGTGGTATGTTCGTGACATTCTTCGTGTAGATGAAGAAGAGCGTATGATATACTTCTCGGCCAATGGTGTGAAAAAGAACGAGGATCCCTATCACATACGTTACTACCGCATAGGCTTTGACGGCAAGGGATTCACCGACCTTACACCAGCCAAAGGTATGCATACGGCCACCTTCTCGCGCGACATGAAATATCTGGTAGATGTATATTCTACTGTAACGGAAGCGCCTGAAGCTGTATTGCGCAACAACGACGGTAAAAAAGTCATGGAACTTGAAACTGCCGACATCAGCCGCCTGCTTGCCGAGGGTTGGAAGGCTCCCGAAGTTTTTACAGCCAAAGGACGCGACGGAAAGAGTGATATGTGGGGATTGATTGTGCGCCCGTCGAACTTCGACCCTGAAAAGAAGTATCCCATTATAGAGTACATTTATCAAGGCCCCGGCAGCCACTATGTACCCAAGAAATTCACTCCTTACGACTGGAACATGACCTCGATTGCAGAGCTTGGATTTATTGTGGTAATGGTAGACGGAATGGGGACATCGTTCCGTTCGCGCGAATTTGAGAATATCTGCTACCGCAACCTCCAGGATGCCGGATTGCCCGATCATATAGCCTGGATTAAGGCTGCTGCAAAGAAGTATCCTTACATGGATATTGAGCGCGTAGGCATATATGGCTGTTCGGCAGGCGGGCAGGAGTCAACTACGGCTGTGCTCCATTATCCCGATTTCTATAAGGCTGCATATTCGGCTTGCGGTTGCCACGATAATCGTATGGACAAAATATGGTGGAACGAACAGTGGCTGGGTTACCCTGTGGGCGAGCAATACAAAAAGAGTTCCAATGTTGAGAATGCTCACCTTTTGCGTCGTCCGCTGATGCTTGTCGTAGGAGAGATGGACGATAATGTGGATCCTGCATCTACCATGCAGCTTGCAAATGCCTTGATAAAGGCCGGTAAGGATTTTGAGCTTGTAGTAATTCCCGGAGCACGCCATACGATGGGAGAATCTTTCGGTGAGCACAAAAGATACGATTTCTTTGTCAGACATCTTTTGGGTGTTGAGCCGCCGAAGTGGGATGAGATAAAATAGCGTAAGGCAGAAGTTCTATAGTGCCCGTTTGTCAGTATATTCTCCCTCCTGTGACGAAATCCATAATGGTATCTACCGCTTCGTCGGGGTCGTCTGTTAGCGAGAGCAACAGATTCTTGTAGCATCCATTGCAGTGCAGGTTCTTGAGCATTGAGTATACCGGGAATTTCTCTCTCCAATATCTGCTGCCGAAGAAGACCATCGGACTGGCATACCCACAGGTGAGATAGTGGTTCTGCGCCGCATCCTGAAAAATCTCCTGCATGGTGCCGGCGCTTCCGGGAGAGTATATCACACCTCCCTTTGCAATAGTCAGAAGACCATCCTCGCGTATGCTGTTGTCGAAATATTTTGCGATGTGTGTGGCAAAAGGCGTTGCCGGTTCGTGTCCGTAGAGCCATGTGGGAATACCTATACTCTTGTAATCCTCAACTCGTGGCAACCGTTCCATCACTTCAAATGACGATTCAAGCCATCCTTTGTCTTTGTACGAAGGCGCGGTAGTTAAAATGTTCAGCGCTTCGTCCAAAGCCTCGTCGGGGCGTCCAGCCAACCATGCGCCCAGATGGGTAGCTTCCATCGCTCCCGGGCCGCCACCTGTAACCATGATGGCGCCGCGTTCCGTAAGGTGCTTGCCCATAATAGCTACACTCCGATAGTGTTTCTCTGTACGCAGCAGGGCATGTCCGCCCATAACAGCCACCACACTGCGTTCGTCGTAGTGTGAAAGCATGTCGTGCAATGCATCGCTTATAGAGTGGTCGTGCAGTGTGCGTGCCAAAGTCTCGGCAATGTCCCTTGCCTGCTTTCCTTTGCTTATATAATGGGCATACACTCTTGCATCGTAACAAGATGAGTAACTTTCGGGGATTGCAGGATTGTATCCATCGTAGAGCTCTGCGGGGGAGTACAGTCGTGCACGGAAGATGTTGTATGGCATATCCATTTTAGGGAATACATAACAATCCTCATCGAGGCATCGGTGCACCTCCTTCGGCAGCGAACAACCCATAAATATGCAGTCGCAGAAGCTACACTGTATAGCTTCGCGTCTGAACTCTATATTCTGAAAAGCATAATGTCTGAATATGTGTCCGGGAACCATCAGTCCGGCAATATCCTCGTATTTTTCAATTTCTATATAATTATCCATTCCCCTAATTGTGTAAATTGACCGAGAAACTGTTTCTTATTTGTAAACGAAGTATGGTTTCTCGAAAAATTTGTAGTTCTTGTGCGATTCGCGTTTGAAGACCATGCGCTTGGGTATGTTGATGCCGTCGCTCAGTTCTGTTTTCCACACAAGGGTATTCTTGTTCTTTAGCCTAAGTGATATTTTCTTGTATCTTACATTGTCATCCTTGCTCATGGGAGAGTGTGAATATATCGCTTTTGCCCTGTTGCCGTCGGGCATAGGCATGGAAATATCTGCCTGCATTGTCCCGTCCGTACCTTCGTATGGGATAAAAAGCCATGCGTATCTGAATTTACCATATACGGATATTAGCAGCGAGTCGTTGCGTTCGCCGATATAAAGGCACGAAATACCCTTTTCGCCCTTTGGATGCCACATCCATTTACCGATAAAGGGCGATGCGGCATTGTCGCCCTCGCCATTGTTCCTAAGCGATGCGCAGGACGAAAATAGTAGCGTTAGCGCGAATATGTAAATCACTCTTTTCATGGTTACTTTTTGTATTCTATGTATACAGCTTCTATATTATCGGAGAATTTTCTGTTTTTGTCGTGTTCGCGTTTAAGTACCATTTGCATCGGAACATAAAAGGCTTCGCTTTTTTTTGTGGACCACACTAAGGTGTTATTATCCATCAGCTTTATTGTTACTGAATCGAACAAGTGGTATCCTGACATTGAGCACTCTCTGCAAAAAACTGCGTTTATGGTATTTTGACCTTTAGGTATGGCAATACATATTTCGGGAATATATAAACCTTTGCCATCACTCTCTGTGCAATGGATTCTGTTTCCATAATCAAGAATAGAGCATATTCCAACCATCAACGAGTCGTTGCGCTCGCCAATATCAATGAGTGCGCTTCTTACTCCATTTTTGTTGCGTACCCATTGCCATCGTCCTACGAATGGGGATTGGCCTTCGCTTTTTATCTTGTATGTGCTCTCTTTTTCGTATAAGTGCGAGTAGTCTTTGTCTATTAGGGATTTACACGATGCAGCAAGAACTACAAGCGAGATTATTATAATATATTTTTTCATGCTTCTTGTTTATGATGTTCCGCTAATAGGCTAGAAAGTTACTGTTGAACTTCCTTATAAACTTCATCTATTTCATTGGAGAATTCCATATTTTCATTGTTCACCCGTTTGAGAACCATTTGTCGCGGCAATTCCCAATATTCCCCACCGGCTGTTAAAAATACTAATGTATTTTTATTCATAAGTTTTATTGTTACCGAATCGAAATATGCTACTTTAATTCGTGAATCTTCTTGACAATAAACAGCATTTATCGTATTTCCTCTCTTTGGGTTGGCTATACATACATCAGGGATGGTTTTACCGTCATTATCACACGATGAAGTTGAAACCCAATTGCCATAATTCAAGACTGCGCATATTCCAATCATCAAAGAATCATTGCGCTCACCAATAAATATACGTATATTTCTTACACCGGGTTTGTCGTAAACCCAATCCCATGTTCCAACGAATGGTGATTGACCGCTCTCTTTTACTTTGTAAGTGCTCTCCTTTTCATACAATTTATTATACTTCTTTGTTTTTAAGGATGCACATCCCATAAGGCATAATACGAGTAGTATTACTGTGATAATTCTGTTCATAATATCAAATTATTAATATTGGTACTTGCTTTTATATTTTTTCTTAAAACCAACTGAATCTGACAACTTATTCAATCTGTTCATCCATCCGTTTATGTTTTTAATATTTTTTGTGTAATTTTCATCTACGTTTTTGTCAAAATTGTTTCTTCTATCTGTTTGTACAGTATCTGCAAAACTTTCAAAATCAATGTCGTTTATGGCTCTAATCGTGTTTGCTCCTATTATGCCATCCGGTGTGAGATTATAGTTGTTTTGTAACTTTGTTTGTATACGTTTAATAGCTTTAACTGCATTAGAGTTTATTATATAGTCATTTATCAACAAGGCTTTGCGTTTATCTTGTATATAGCCCAAATTATGTTTGTCCCAATGAGCTTTGTATAATCTTTTTGCATCGTCCAAAGTTAGCGACTTTATGTCCGGTGCAATTCCGGGTGTTTTATGTTTGTATTCATCGTAAAATGTTTTAGTTATCCCATACTTTGTTTCTCCACCAGTATCATTTTCTCTATTTGAATATCCTCCCTCGAATTCAAGTGTTATCGGTATAACCGATTCAAATTTGGCATTATTCAATTCTTCGAAATAATCGCCATAGCCTATTCGTCGCAAGGGTACGGTGTCGAGTCTGCCGTCAATCCCGACTTTTATACCATTCTGCATATGGTCGGCCATTTTTTCGAATCTCCACGGGTCTATATCCAATTTTGCTTTTGGTCGCTCTTCTACGGTTTTTGTCTTAATGTTATTACTGTCTTTAGCAAAAATACCATCAGACAGCGGTTTACTGTTTCTGTTCCAATTTTCATCTGTAAGATAATACTCAGTATCATCTTCCTCATCTTCGTACATACTCGGAAAAAGATTTCTCAGTGCATTGTTTTTCTCTTTTTCCTTTTCTAATTCTTCACGTTTGTCAGAAATGAACATCTGCATGGTAGTATAAATTTAAAGTTAACACTAATTTTTTTTCGCAATTATACTACATAAATGCCCGAATAAGGTTGCAGTTTTACTACAAAATTGAATTTTCGGTGTTCTTTATGCAAATATATGTTGCAAAGTATGTTTTTACAATAGATAAGTTGCATTTTTTTTACTCGTTAAAAGCACTCTCCGCAAAATGGATTATCTTTGCAGATGCGTTGCGAAAATAGGTCTTATTCGCAACGTACAATCAGAAAATAATTTTATGCCTATTATGGAGACTGCACTTTATTTGATTCCCGTTACGCTGGGTGAGACTCCTCTTGAGAGGGTGTTGCCGCAGCACAATAGCGAGATTATTAAGGAGATAAGATATTTTATTGTGGAGAATGTGCGTACAGCGCGTCGCTTCCTGCGTCGTGTGGATGCGCAGTTTGATATTGACGGCTCGCAGTTTTTCGAACTTAACAAGCATACCTCACCCGCTGATATTGCAGGCTTCCTCGCCCCGCTTGCCGAGGGCAAGAGCATGGGTGTTATCTCCGAGGCCGGCTGTCCGGCGGTTGCCGATCCGGGGGCGGATGTCGTTGCCATAGCACAGCGCAAGGGTATGAAGGTGGTGCCGCTTGTGGGGCCGTCGAGTATTATTCTGTCGGTGATGGCGTCGGGGTTCAACGGGCAGAGCTTTGCTTTCCACGGCTATCTGCCTATCAAGCCTGAGGAGCGTGCGCGCAGGCTCAAACAGCTTGAACAGCGCATTTACAATGAGGATGAGACGCAGTTGTTTATTGAGACACCTTATCGCAACGGCAAGATGATTGAGGATATTATAAAGAATTGCCGCCCGCAGACAAAATTGTGTATTGCTGCCAACCTTACTTGCGATGATGAATTTGTGCGTACGCGCATGGTGAAGGAGTGGAAAGGCAATATTCCCGACCTGTCGAAGATTCCTGCTATTTTCTTGTTGTACAAATAGGTCCGGGCAAATATTATTATTAGTGTCCGGTAAATATGTTTAAGTTGTTTAAAATTCAATAGTTAAGTAGTTACAAACCCCCATTCTTTATTAAGATAAATTTAAGTCAATGATTAGAACTCCCTCGCCCTGCGGGCACTCCCTCTTCAAGAGGGAGAATGTTATATATTAATAATTTTCAGCAATTTACATTCCTCCTCTTGAAGAGGAGGTGGATTCAAAAACTTGTTTTTGAAGACGGAGGAGTTCAAAACATAAGCAGAATAAAAATTAACCGGACACCAATAAAATATTATACTTCCCGCCATTCATGCTTATTATATTTTGCATGAATGGCGGGAAGTTTTTTGTTGTATCTGTAGATTATAAATCTTCGAGGATGCGTTTAAGCACAACTGTAGCCGAAATCTCGCGGTTGGCAGCTTCGGGTATTACAAGCGAGCGGGGACTCTCTATAACATCGTCCGTTACAATCATGTTGCGGCGCACAGGCAGACAGTGCATGAAGTGTGCGTCGTTTGTTACGGCCATCTGTCTGTCGCTCACTGTCCATGAACGGTCTTTGCTGAGCACCTGTCCGTAGTTGTCGCCGGTGTATGCTGCCCAGTTCTTGGCATATACGAAGTCTGCTCCTTCGAAAGCCTTCATCTGGTCGTATTCCACTTTGGCATTGCCTACGAATTTCGGGTCAAGCTCGTAGCCTTCGGGGTGGGTTATCACAAAGTCGTAGTCGGCGGCATTCATCCACTCGGCAAATGAGTTGGGTACAGCCTGCGGGAGCGCTTTGGGGTGGGGCGCCCATGTCATTACCACTTTGGGACGGGCCTTGGTCTTGTGCTCCTCTATGGTTATAAGGTCGGCGAAGCTTTGCAGGGGGTGGCGTGTGGCTGCTTCCATAGAGAATACGGGGCGGCCTGAGTATTGTATGAACTGGTTGAGGATTACTTCGTCGTAGTCCTGTTTCTTGTCTTCGAAGCGTGCGAAGGAGCGTACGCCTATTACATCGCAGTAGCTTGCCATCACAGGGATTGCTTCGAGTATGTGTTCGGGCTTGTCGCTGTCCATTATCACTCCGCGCTCTGTTTCGAGTTTCCATGCTCCTTGGTTGATGTCGAGCACAATTACGTTCATGCCGAGGTTGAGCGCTGCCTTTTGGGTGCTGAGGCGGGTGCGAAGGCTTGAATTGAAGAATACCATCATCAGTGTCTTGTTCTTGCCCAAGTGATTGTACTTGAAGCGGTCGGCCTTTATCTCAAGCGCCTCTTTTACTGCGAGGTCGAGGTTGCCGATATCCTGTACGGTTGTAAAGTGTCTCATAATTGTTTCTCTTTATTTTGTTTGCTAATATTGTCTTTTCCAGAATCGCCAACTGTCGAAGTCGCGCTTGAGCAGTATGCCTGCTCCTTGTGTGGTGAGCGTTGTCTTCGAGAAGTAGCGGTCGTTGGTCTTGTTGTATGCCTTAAGGCTTATGTTGCCGTTTTTGTTCAGCAGCCATTGTACTTCGAAGTCGCCTATGAAGTTCTTGTTGGCCATGGGGTTGTCGCGGTAGCCGAGGTTGCCGTTTATGAGCAGACGGTTGTCGAGCAGGCGGCCCGATAACATTCCCTCTACCTCCATGCTGTTCCATCCCTTTTCGCCGGTGGCAAAGTTGCCCGATATATTCCAGTTGCCGTTGTCGATTATCTGTGAGAGCATGTTGTTTAGCTGTCCGGATATGGTGTTGGAGATGAGCGACTCCATTGCTGTTGTCGATTGGCTTTCGTTGCCTTGATTGTTGTAGTCGTAGGTGTAGAATTTGCCTATACCCAGCAGGTATATAAATTGCATGTTGAGCTGTTCGGGTGTGTTTATGGCGCTCAGCAGCAGCTCTTTTTCCTCTTCGTTGCCATCGGGTAACTCTATGCCGAATTTGAGGCTTGGCTTGAAGATGGTGCCTGTGATGTCCATGTGGCAGTCTACCTTGACATTCTTGCGGCGTTCGGCATCGATGCTCAGGTCGGTCAGCGGTACGGATGGCAGGGTGTAGACTGTTTTAAGGTCGAGCCCGGCTTCGAACGGGTCGCCGTCGAATTTTACATTGCTGCCCGAGCGGATGTCAAACTCCTTGGGGAATATGTCCTGCATGGTGAATTTGTATGTTCCGCGTGTGAGACCGAGGCTGCCCTGCATACTGAAGCCGGCTATTTCGTCGTAGATGGCATTTACCCTGCCGCTGCCGTATACGTCTATATAGTCATTGGTGGCATAGTTGGTGTATACGCGCAGTTGCATGTCGGGAGTAACGTCGAGCATGAAGTCGAGGTTGAGCCCGCTTTTCAGCTTTTTCGATATGGTGGTTGCTGCGAATTTATTTATGTCGTAGATGAGACTGTTGCGGTGCTTGCGGTCTACGAATGTTACAAATTCATCGCTGATGTTGCCCTCCGGGGTACTTGCGTTGTAGACGAATCGTGAACCGGGACATGTGGTTACATCGGCTTTGAGTTCCATTCCGCCGGGGCCTACGTTGAGCTTGGCACCACCGGTAACGTAGGCTGTGCCATAGAAGCTTTCTTCACCGAAAGCGGGATAGTTGAAGGCCAGCAGGTTGTTGGCGTTTATGTCGAATGAGCAACTGAAGCGTTTGAGGCTTTTGTGATGGACACCGCCGTTAATGAGGCCGCCGTTGCCCTTGTTGTCGGTTATGTGGAAATTGTTGAATCCTATTGTGTCTTTTGTGAACAGCAGTGTATCGCCAATGAGGTTGTAAGTGGTGTTTGTGGGTTTTATCCTTAAACTGCCTATGGGTGCGAGCGCGCCTTGCATATTTACGTTGCGCATGGCGCCCAATATATACAACTTGCCTGATACGCGACCGTTGACATCGCTCATAAAACCGGATAGCAGATGGTTGAGGAAGTCTATGCGTGTCTCCCTGGCGTCTACGCATATGTTGAGTGTGTCGCGTTGGGGCGATACGAATCCGTCGATGATGGTGCGTGATTCGTTGCCTTCGCGGGCATCGCCTTTGAGTATGATGGCTTTTTCTTCCTCGTCCCAATAACCGTTGAACGCGAGGTCGCCTATGAGTCCGTGTTCGAATGTGAGACCTTTTACATTGAGGTTGCTGTTGAAGCGCACTCCTTCGAGCAACGATTGTGCTGTGATGGTGCCGGTTGCCTCACCGCCTAAGTCTACGGGGTGGAAATTTATCATATCAAAGACATATTCAAGGTCTACGTTGCGCAGTGTGGCATTGAGTGTGTCGGCAGGTGTCTTTCCTATTTTGCCGTTGATTTTGGCATATTGGTGTTTGCTGCTGACGGTGAAGTTGTCGATGGTTATGTGGTCACCGTTGCCGGTGATGGTGCTTGGAGACAGATACCATAGTGTGTCGTTGTGTGTTATTTCTGCTTCGTGGAGCTGTGCCTTGAATTCAAGGTCGCCATGCTCGTCGCGGTCGAGGGCAAGGTCTATGTTTACATCGGCATTGTTGATTGGGGTATATAGGTTTTTCCATTTTATATTTGTGCGGATGGTGTCGTTGTGTATTTGGTTTTGCAGGTCTACGGTTGTTTCGTTTTCGGGGGTATTCTGTTCTTTCTCTGATTCTTTGTGTGTGGGTCTCTGTATTATTTTCAGCCTGTTGTGGGCTGTGTGGTCATCGATGTTGCTCGCAAGGTCTACGTAACGGTATTCTTTACCGTTGTATTCCACTTCGTTGAGCATCGCCGAGAGACCTATGGTGTTATATGTGTCGTTGCAGTCTCCCTGTAACATAGAGGGATTCTTTATTGTTACGGGGAGGTCGAATATCTTTGTGAGTGTCTCTGTATCTTTTATGTTGAAGTGGAATACGAAGTTGTTGTTGCTCGGCTGTTGTTCGGTCGCGGGGTAGAGCGATGGCATTATGCGTGATAGGGCACGCTTGTAGCTGGCTGCAAGTGTCTTGTAGCTGTAGTGTCCTTTGAGTGAGCCGTTGATGAAGTCCGAGTCTATGATTATGTCTCTCTCGTTGTCGTAATGTCCTGCTGTGAGGTGGAATTTGCGTATTTTGTGCTCTTCTTGGGGGGTGGTGAGAGTAAAGTCGTAAATGTTGAGGTTGAGGCGCGCATTGTCGATGTTGTTGCCGAAGAACTTTGACTCTATGTTGAACCCGAATTGTGAGGATTCGTGCTTGTCGGTAAGACCGAGGCGGTTGGGGCTGAACGAGTCGATGCGCATGTTGAGTTCGCAGCGTGGTGTGCCGGCATTCGCTGCATATTCGAGTGCCATGCGTACCTGCAGATTACTGTCGTTGAGGGCGAGTAGTGTTTCAAGGCTTTCCTTGGTGTAGTTGCCTTGTATGCGTATGGGTGAATAGGTATATCCTTTGTATTGCAGGGGAGTGATGGTGGTGTTGAAGGTGCCTGTGTGTTGCAGGGTGTCCTTTATCTCTCCGTCGATGGTTGTGCTCAGGCCACAGAAGCCCCAGTCGGGGTTGTCGGTTATTTGCCCGATATTCATGTCTGTGGCTGTCAACGTGGCTTTGTAGCTGCCTGCGGGGGTTGATTCTATCAGGGCATTGAGGTTGCCTGCTTCGCAGTCGATGTTGGCTTGACTGTTGGTCTGTTTGCCCTCTCCTTCGATTTTGGCTGTTATGGTGGTGTGTCCCAGTCGGGTTATTTCCGCGGGTATCTCTTTGCCGTCGGTAGCAGCCATGTATATGCTTTTGGCTATTTCAGGGCTGAGGCTGAGAGGGGTGATGTTTATGGTGTATTTGGGGGTGTTGTCGGGGAGGAGGCTTAAGTTTCCTTTCATGTTGAGGCTGAGCCTGTTCTCGTTGGTAGAAAGGTTCAGTCTCTCGATCTTTGCGTTGCGTGTGGTGCCGTTCAGCGCAAGGTCGAACTTGAATGTTTCCGCCAGGTGGGTAAGTTGAGGCACTATTGGGACAAATGTTTTTGTGGTGATGTTGGTGCCTTTGAGTGTCCCGCTGTATCGGTGGTTGCCATTGATGGTGTCGAAGATGATGTTCAGTCGCTCTGATGCTATTTCTCCTTCGCTGAATTGTATGCGCAGATTTTTTATCTGTGCAGCATCGGGTGATGCATATATTCTGGCCCTTGCTCTTTTGAGTGCGAGGCCCGATTTTTCATCGAATGTGAGTCGGCGAAGGTTTAGGGCGAGTGTGTCGGTGGTAAGACTGCGGAGCGATGCGTTCACTTGCAGGTTGCTTATGGATAGGTGCGATGCGTCGAATGTCTCTTTTACAGGGCTTGAGAGTACATCGTAGCTTATTCGTCCGTCGTGTATCTGCACTTGACTGACTCTGATATTTGGCAGTGGGGCGCTTTCGGTTGTGTCTTTGCTCGCGAGGCGGTCGATGATGAATTGGAAATTCATCTCAGAGTCTGCTGTTTCGCGCCATACCCTTGCGTGGGGGGATGAGAGGAGCAGAGTGTTTATTCTGATGTCTCCATCTTTCAACAGGGGTATAAGTTCGAAACTTGCCGACAGATGGGGGATGTTGAGCAGTGTGTCGCTGTGTTGGTCTTTCAGCAGAATGGAGTCGATGCTGAGTCTGTTCGGGAATTTTACCTTTACGGCACCCATTTGCAGCGGTATGTCTGCTTTGTTTACAAGGGTTTCTGATATGAACAGAGCCAGTCGGCGCTCAACAGCGTCGATTCTGAGTGTGATTGCAATTGCCAACAGTATGAGTGTGGCTGCAACGATGGTGCTTATTATGTTCTTTAACCCTTTTATGTCTTGTGTTTTACTGTTTGTCCGTGTCTGCGTGCAAAAATAGTGTGTATTCTGCCTATTAGTGCAATCTATATTGCAAAGTTATCTATTTTACCCGAATCTTTATAGCTGATGGGCTGTTTTTTGTTTCGGATTTCGTTTTTTCTGATTATCTTCGCGGGAAATACGGAATAAGTACAGATGGATAATCCACAATTCAAAGATAAAAAGGCTGTTTATTATACACTCGGCTGCAAACTGAACTTCGCGGAGACTTCGAGCATTGAGCGTATGATGCAGGAGGCGGGCATCAGGACTGCCAAGCGAGGCGAGATTGCCGATGTTTGTGTAATCAACAGTTGTGCCGTCACTCAGGAGGCGGAAAAGAAGTGCCGGCAGGCTATTCATAAACTTATACGCAAGCACCCCGGTGCGTTTGTCGTAGTTACCGGTTGTTATGCCCAGCTTTCTCCCGAAAGGCTTGCTGCCGAGGAGGGTGTTGATGTTGTGCTGGGAATTGACCGCAAGGGCGAAATACCTAATTTCCTCGGTAATCTTGAGAAGCGTTCTGCGGGTGGCGAGTGGTTTGTGCAACCTTCTAAGGATGTCCGCAATTTTGTTCCCTCATGTGCACGCGGCGACCGCACAAGATATTTTCTTAAGGTGCAGGACGGTTGCGACTACTTCTGCACTTACTGCACTATTCCTTTTGCCCGCGGACGCAGCCGCAATCCGCATATTGCCGACCTTGTGGCACAGGCCGAAAGAGCCGCTGCAGAGGGTGGACGCGAAATTGTAATCACCGGTGTGAACATCGGGGATTTTGGTAAAAGTACAGGGGAGAATTTTACTGATCTTGTAAAAGAACTTGACAAGATAGAGGGCATTTCACGTTACAGGATATCATCCATAGAGCCTAACCTTATTACCGATGAGATTATAGAGTATATTTCTGCTTCGCGCAGTTTTATGCCTCATCTTCATATCCCATTGCAAGCCGGTAGCGACGAAGTGTTGAAACTGATGCACCGTCGTTATGACACCGCTTTCTTCGCCGAGAAGATTGCTACGGTGCGCCGTCTGTTGCCCGATGCTTTTATAGGGGTGGATGTAATTGTCGGTACTCGTGGTGAGAGTGATGAACTTTTCCAAAAGTCGTATGACTTTATAAAAAGTCTTGATATATCTCAATTGCACGTGTTCAGTTATTCCGAGCGTCCCGGCACTCGTGCGTTGTCATTGGATGGTGCTGTGTCGCCGGCCGAAAAGCAGCGTCGCAGTAAACTGCTTATAGAACTTTCCGAGGAGAAGCGTTTGGCTTTCTACCGTCGTTATTCTGGACGAGAGGCGCTTGTTCTTTTCGAAAAGCCGCGTCCCGGAATGCCTATGGGCGGATTTACCGAGAATTATATCCGTGTGGAGGCTCCGCGTAATGACAAGTATATCAACAGAATTGTCAAGGTGCGCCTCGGTGGATTCAACGAGGATAATTCTGCGCTTGTGGCAGATGAAATTTTAGATTAGTAGTATGGGCAATCGCATAGCTGTAGTGATACTGAATTTCAACGGTGCGGAGATGTTGCGTGCATTTCTGCCTTCTGTTGTTGATTATTCGCCTGAGGCTGAGGTTATTGTGGCCGACAACTGTTCTACGGATGCTTCGGCGCAGGTGATGCGCGAGGAGTTTCCGGCGGTGAGGTATATTCAGTTGGAAAAGAATTATGGCTTTGCCGATGGCTACAATCGTGCGCTTGCGCAGGTGGAGGCTGAGTATTTTCTGTTGCTCAATTCCGATGTTGAGGTTACGCAGGGGTGGCTTGCGCCTATGCTCGAATATATGGATTCTCACCCCGATGTTGCTGCTTGTCAGCCTAAATTGCTGAGCTACAAGAATAAAAAAGAGTTTGAGTATGCGGGTGCCTGTGGCGGATTTATCGACAAGTATGGCTATCCTTATTGCCGCGGGCGCATATTCGATACAGTAGAGGAGGATAAAGGGCAGTATGATTCTGTCGCAGAGCTTTTTTGGGCAACGGGTGCGGCATTGATGATACGTGCCGAGGATTATCGTGCGGCCGGTGGGCTTGACGGTACTTTCTTTGCCCATATGGAGGAGATTGATCTCTGTTGGCGTCTGCGTTCAAGAGGGCGCGGAATTGTCTGCATCCCGCAGAGCTGTGTCTATCATGTCGGCGGAGCTACTTTGAATAAAAGTAATCCGCGCAAGACTTATCTGAATTTCCGTAATAATCTGCTGATGCTCTATAAGAATCTTCCCGAAAACGAGCTTAGTCATGTGATGTTTGTCCGTGCCCTTCTCGATTATGTAGCTGCGTTTAAGTCTCTCTTGTCGGGCGATGCGTCAGGTTGCCGTGCTGTCTTGCAGGCGCGTAGGGATTTTCGGCGCATAAAGCATGATTATTCGGATTTGCGTAGAGAGAATCTCGAAAAATGTGTAGAGGCCGATGTTAAGGAAAGGACTTCATTTTCAATCCTCTGGAAATATTATGCCGGAGGAAAGCGTCTCTTCTCTGAACTTTAATATAGGTGTTTCCTATTTGTTCGGTATAACGGTGCTTTTTACTATTTCCGGTGTGCGGATGCCGGGCTTCAGTTCCCCTCCTATGTAGTATATATATTCTCCGTCTGTGGTGAGTAGTGCGCCGGCGCGTGCATAGAGCTGATTCTTTTGCACCAGATGCCATTGTTCTCTTTTTGTGTCAAATGCCATAAGTCTGCCGTTGAATTTGTACCACTCTGCGGCTTGTTTCATATACTCTTTTTGGGGTATGCAACTGTATGTTCCCGAAATTGCATCTTCGAAAATTGTGCGGTTTACGCCACCTGCTGCAAGAATAAGTGTGTCGTTGTATGCGATTGCCGTTCCGCCCGACAGGGTAAGCTGTGCGCCATTTTCGTCGGTTACGGTGTCGAGTGCCGACCACTTCTTGTCGGCAAATGTGTATTTGTATCCGTCGGTGTGTACCTTTGCTTCTGTCAGCGAGTCTTTTGGTGTGAATCCTCCCCACAGATAGAGTGCTTCATCGGTGGCAGCGCATACGGGCTGCACTCTTCCGCTACCGGGGAAGGGGACAAGTTCCTGCCAACCGGTCTGCTGATCGTTTATGTTCAGAGTGAAAAGGCGTGAGGATGCTTTTCCGTTTGCATTACCGCCTGCGATGTATATGTTGTTTCCCGATACTGCTCCGGCTGCATTGTCGATTGTGCATGGCAGTGGCGGCAGTTGTTTTATAGCGATGCTCTCACCTTCGCAGGATAGCATGTTTACAGCTTGTGATGGGCTCTTTTCGTTCATTCCTCCTGCGATTATCAGGTTGTTGCCGTATTGTAGCGACACTCCGTAGGCCGATGTTTCGGGCAGTTCTCCAACTTTCTTCCATTGCAAGGTGCTGTTGCCGGTTGTAAGGTATATGCCTTTGTAGTATCTTTTTTTGCCACCTTCGGCAGCGGGGGTGTCGGGGAAATTGCATCCGCCGGCAAGCAGCAGACAGCCGTTGTTCGTGGCTGCATAGCAGGCTGAAACGCCCAATGAGTATCCGTTCTCAGCCTCCGGCATTGTTCCTATGACTTCTGTCCTTTCTGTCGGTGCATTGCACGATGATGCAACTATTGCGAGGGTTGCAAATATTATTGCTTTTAGGCTGATTTTCATGGGATAAATCTGTGTGTCGTCTACCAATCTATGGGTTCTTTGCCATGCTTGGCAAGGTAGTCGTTGGTGAGTGTGAAATGGTGGTTGCCGAAGAAGCCTGCGTATGCCGACAGAGGCGAGGGGTGGGGCGAAGTGAGCACAAGGTGTCTGTTGCGGTCGATGAACGCTCCTTTCTGCTGTGCGTAGCTTCCCCATAGGATGAATACAAGATTTTCGCGCTTTTCGGCAAGTATGCGTATAGCTGCGTCTGTGAATGTCTCCCATCCGCGGCGTTGGTGCGAACCTGCGTTGCCGGCTCTTACGGTGAGGGTGGCATTCAGGAGCAGCACTCCTTGTCGGCTCCAACGGGTGAGGTCGCCGTCGGTGGGCATAGGCTTGCC
>JAFYLO010000078.1 GCA_017557045.1 Bacteroidaceae bacterium
AAATTCAGGTGATCATAGCGTTGGGGTTCCACCTCTTCCCATCCCGAACAGAGAAGTTAAGCCCAACCGCGCCGATGGTACTGCATTTAGTTGTGGGAGAGTAGGTCATCGCCACTTTTACTTGCGAGTTCCTTCAGTTCAAACGAGCTGAGGGAACTTTTTTTTGTGTCTGCTTGTGAGAATATCAAAATAGCCTTGTAAATAATTGTCGGTTTTTCTTTTTTTATGTAAAAATATGATACCTTTGCGATTGTATAGACTAATGTAAATGTATTATATATAAATTATGAAAAAATTTTTCTTTTTGACGATGCTTTTCACCTTGCTTGCAGTGTCGGGTGTGAATGCACAGAAATCATGGCAGTTCTCCTACTCATCTAAGGATGCCATAAAAGAGATGGGTGTCTATAATAGTTTGAAGACACCGCTTATCGAACTTGAAGAGCCGACAGATGTTATCCGTCTCACAGTGTTCTCTACAAAGAATACCGATGATAATGCCGGATACAGAGCAGAAGGTTACGCAAATTCAAGTTCAAGTTTTCCGACATTTGCTATCGGAGAAATCAGAATTTACGATGGCAACGGTAATCTTGTTGACCTGACAGAAGAGAATCTTGAGACTAATGCTCTTTCACTTGACGAGGGTGCACTTGCCTTCCTCGTAGACGGTGACAAGAACACTTTCTTCCACTCTACCTATTCCAAGGGTGAGGTTCCCCAGGCATATCACTATATTGATATTGCACTTCCTGATGCGCTCGACAAGTTTACATTCGAGTATGACTCGCGTCAATATTGGTTCTTTACCGATCCCACACATGTGGCAATCACAGGCGGTACCGAGGCTCTTCCCTGGGCTGAGGAGAATTTCTCTCTCGGTGAGCAGGTAAAGGATGTTGCAGCTCTTAAACCCAACACATTCTATGCTATCCGCGGTAACTACTTCGAATATACACGCTTCGAGGATGGCCGCTATCTTCCTTCATACGGTGAAGCGTTCTATCACTCTCCCCACGGTGCGGCACTCACACCCTCATCGGCAAGTGTAATGTGGCTCGAAGAGGCTGGCGATGGCAAGTACTATATGCGTTGGTTGAAGAACGACCACTATATTGCCGACCCGGGCATGGTTACCGAGGCTGCATATGCAGGATGGCATGATGATGTAAGCTTTGCAGCTCCTCTTGAATTCTTCAAGTGCGACTCTATTGAGGGCGCTTTTGAGGCAAGGAGTGGCGAGTGTCTTCTCGGTCAGCGCCGTTTTGTGAAGATGAGCTGGGTGAATGAGGCAAACAGAGACATTGAGACATCTACATACAACTATGCATGGAACATCTACAATGTGAACATAGACAACAGTGCTGTACTTCCCGTTCTTCAGCAGTCTATCGAACTTGCTGAGTCGTTGCTTGAGCAGCAGGGCAATCCCTCGGACGACAGCGAAGTTGCAGCCTATATCCCCACTCTGAATGATGCGAAGAAGGCTTTTGCCGAAAAGACAATGCCTGCACAGGCTATGTTCGCACTCAACGCAGAGCTTAACGAGCTTATAACAGCTTTCCGCACCGAATATCTCTTCACACTTCTCGATTCGGTGAATGCTATTCTCGAAAATGACGATATTGAATTCTGCGACGAAGAGAGCGGATGGATCAACGGCGGTTATCCTTCGGAGTATAAGGACCGTTTCCAGAGTCTTCTCGACAACGGCTCTATGCTTGCTGACAATGCAAAGCACTATACAAAAGTAAATGCGATGGTAACAGAAATTGCAGGTGTCATCACCGAATTCTGGGCATCAACTGTAACAGGCGTGTCAAGCTATCCTCTCCTTTTCCAGACAGAGAACGGAATGCTCAACGACCAGCGCGACAATATCTACTATTGGACTTCTCCCGTATATTATATGGATCAGCCTACTGATATTATCCGCATGACCGTATTTACAAACTCATCAGGTGAGACCGAACCCGACTTTGGTGTCGGCACACCCTTCTTTGCCCTCGGCGAATTCATACTCTACGATGCTTCGGGCCGTCAGATTGAGCTTCGCGAGGATATGTTCTCTACCAACTCAATACAGACAAACGACGGTTGGGGACTTGCAGGCTTGTGCGACGGCAATCCCAATACATTCTACCATGGATGTTATCAGGTTGATCCCGGTAACGGAAGCTATGCACCCGAAAATGCCGAAGGTGGCGAATACTGCTACATCGAGGTTGCCCTCGACGAGGAGATTACAGCCTTCTCATACGGTTTTGTAAGCCGTCAGTATGGTGGCGACTACTACAAACACATTCCTACGTTCTTCGCATTCACTCCCGGTACAACCATCACCAAGGATGAGGCTGATGCACTTGCGGGTGCTCCCGTCGACAAATACGAGGGTGTACTCGGCGAGCAGATTACCAAACCCGAACAGATTGTTCCCGGTGAACTTTACGCGCTTTACGGCAACCTCTCAAAACTCAATGATAAAGGCGAGGTAGTAGGCGAGGGAACAGGTTTCTACGGCGACTACAAAATGGTCGGTAAGGATATTCACAGTTCATGTGCAGTTGTGTTCGAGGCAGCAGAGAATGGTCAGTTCTATATGCGCAGCATCAATTGCGACCAGTATATGAAGAAACCCGAAAAATGGTCGGGAATCTCGAATACATACTTCAAGGACGAGTCATTCCCCTTGACTATCGTAGAGAGCACCAATTTGCAGGATGCCTTCAAAATCTATTGGCGTGGCGAGGTAACCGACTCTTTGGCTGCATTCTATGGCGAGGGTGAGGTTTACTTCATGATGCAGGACTGGGGCGACAATATCGGTATGTTCACAATAGCAGATATGGCAAACGATGACAAGGACGGCGAGAGCGACTGGTACATCTACAAGATGTCTGTCAAGAACCGTGGCGAAATGGAACTCAACGGTGCCATCAATGCAGTCAAGGCTGTAGGTGTCGAGCCCAAGAACATCGGCGAGTCGGTAGGTATGTACAGCGGTGCAGGAGTAGCCGAGCTTATGGACGCTATTTCAAAGGCTGAGGCAATTGTCGGCACCAACGACGATGCAGCTTGCGCAACAACAGCTGCCGAATTGCAGAATCTGTTGCAGTCATCAGTGCGCAACCTCAAAATGGTTGAGATTGTATCGGGACAGGATTATGTAATCCGCAGTGCTAACGAAGAGTTCAAACCCTATCACGGTGATACTAAATTCGCAATGTACGTAGGCCCTAGCAACTTCCAGGATACACAGCGCAAGGAGGAGACAATGTTGTGGTGGTCGTATGAGTATCTCAACGGTCTCGATTCTACAGCTTACCACTTCACATTCGTTGAGGATACAGTAAAGGTAGAGGGCGAAGGCGAAGCCAACTGGGGTAAATATACCATCAAGAATGTATTTGCCGACAAGTACATCATTCCTGAGATAAGCCACGGCAAGAACCTTGTGGTGGGCGAATTCTCTCCTGAAGATGCACCCCGCATCTTTGTAGCTCCCTCTGAGAATCCCGGTTTGCGCCGCTTTGTAGGTGTAGAGGCATGGAAGTCAACCGATAACATCTACTCATACTTCGAGGTACGTACCGGTGGCGGTGGTTACGGCACAGGTGGCGAAGCACACTACGGACACGTGGCACAGTGGTACTTCCTTGCAAATACTGCACAGTGGAGAATTGTCCCCGTATCGCAGACAACATCCATCGACGACCTTGTTGTAGAGGAGCCTGCCGGTGAGGTGGTATCACAGTCGTACTACACTGTCGACGGTGTTGCATCTTCAGCTCCCGTCAAGGGCAAGGTAAACATCGTGAAGACTGTCTATGCCAACGGTGTTGTAGAGAGCAAGAAGATTTTTGTAAAATAAAAAATCAGGCAAATGTTTTTTTCGACAGCATTCGGGTATTCCGAGTGCTGTCGAAAAAACTTTTCATACTTATGATAATGATAAAGAAGTACAGACTTGTATTGACAGGTGTCATAATAGTGGCTTTAGCAGCATTGTTCGCTAACTATTTTGTAGCCATCGAAAGAATCGATGCCGGTTGTGTAGGCATAAAGGTGAATCTTGTAGGCGACAATCGCGGAGTGGACGATATTACAGAAGTTACCGGTTGGGTGCCCTATATGCCCCTGTTCACTCAGATACACGAGTTCCCCACATACACACAGGTGAAGGATTATGAGCCATTTCACATAAACGCCAAGGATGGTTCCGAATTTACCGTCGATCCTACATTCTCGTATTATGTGGACAGGGAGATGGTTCCGCAGATGTTCAGCCAGTACAGAAGACAGCTTCCCGAACTTGAGAACGGATATATCCGCAATGTTATAATGGACAGCTATAGGATAATAGCAAACAAATTCCCCTCAGATTCGCTCATAAGCAACCGTCAGCAATTCGAATCGGAGGTTCAGGGAATGCTTCAAGCCGAATTGCGCAAGGAGGGGTTCATCTTCCAGCAGTTGACATCGAACCTCACGGCTCCCCAGTCGCTGAAGGATGCAATCGACGCCAAGAACAAGGCAACGCAGGAGGCTTATCAGGCCGAAAACAAGCTACGTCAGGCCGAAGCCGAGGCAAAAGCCAAGATAATAGCAGCCGAGGCCGAGAAAAAAGCCAATGATTTGAAGGCTTCGGCATTGACACCGCTTATCATCCAGCAGCTGTTTATAGAGAAGTGGGACGGAAAGCTGCCTACTTATGGCACTGTTCCACAGTTGTTCCAGAATATTACAAAGCAATAAACCAATACGACTATGAAAAAAACATCTTTTCTTCTGTTGATTGCAGCCTCCATGCTTGCGGCGTGCAGCAACAAGTCGGATGTCTTTACAGCCGACAATGTCAACGAATTACGTGCACCCGCCTATCCGTTGGTAACGATAGACCCCTTTACAAGTGCATGGTCGTTCAGCGACAAACTTAACGAATCTCCCGTGCGTCACTGGACGGGCAAGGAACACCCTATGGTCGGTGTCCTGAAGGTCGACGGCAAACTCTATCGCTTCATGGGCAAGGAGGAGGCTCCTCTCGAATTTGTGGTTCCTCCCGCAACAACCGAGCGCTGGACAGCACGATACACCGAGCAGGAACCCAAAGGCGACTGGACCTCATGCGGTTACAACGACTCTGAGTGGAAAGAGGGCAAGGGTGCATTCGGCACAAGAGACCAGGCTGCAATCTCCACTACGTGGACAAGCAAGGATATATGGGTGAGACGCACCATAGAGCTTGGCGAGGCTGATGCCGCAGATATAATAGGACTCGAATACTCACACGATGATGTCTTCGAACTATACATCAACGGCAAGCAGATAGTATCCACCGGCTTTGTTTGGAAGAACAATGTGCGTGTTCCCTTCGACGGTGAACTGAAATCACTGCTTAAACCCGGCAAGAATACCATTGCAGCACATTGCCACAATACATACGGCGGTGCCCTTGTAGACTTCGGACTCTACAAGAAGGGGGATGAAATTGTCTTTGCCGAGGAGGCTGTGCAGAAGTCAGTAAACCTTCTCCCTACCCGTACGCTCTACACATTCGAGTGCGGCCCCGTGGAATTGGAGGTTGTCTTTACCTCGCCCCTGCTGATGGACGATCTTGACCTTATGACAGCCCCCGTAAACTATGTATCCTATCGTGCAACACCCACCGATGGCGCTTCGCACGATGTTGAAATATATATTGACGCAACTCCCGACTGGGCGATAAACACCCCCGGTCAGAAGGTGTCATGCGCAGTCTCTGTCGATGAGTGCCCTATGCTCTACGCAACAGCCGGAACAGTCGAGCAGGCTGTCCTCAAGAGAAGAGGCGACGATGTGCGCATAGATTGGGGATACTTCTTCCTTGCATCGCCAAAGAAGGATAACGTGGCGATAGGTGTTGGCGACTACACCCCCATGAAAAAGAACTTTGCAGGCAAAGGCACAGAGGCTGTTGCCGGTGCACAGCACAAAGGTATAGACAACAACCGTTGCGTGCTTGCATTCTCCGAAAATCTCGGTACAATCTCCGCGCCCGCCGAGGGCTATATGCTCGTAGGTTACGACGACCTCTACTCTATACAGTATTTCAAGGAGAACCGCATGGCATACTGGAAACACGATGGTCGTGTAACAATGCTTCAGGCGCTTCAGAATGCCGCAGCCGATTACGAGGATGTTATGAAACGCTGCCGCACCTTCGACAAACAGATGATGGCCGATGCCGAAAAGGCCGGTGGCAAGAAGTATGCCGAACTCTGTGCGCTTGCCTATCGTCAGGCAATTGCTGCGCACAAGCTCATCACCGACAAGGAGGGTAATCTCGTCTTCCTTTCTAAAGAGAACTTCAGCAACGGTTCAATAGGTACAGTCGATGTAACATACCCCTCTGCGCCCCTCTTCCTTATATATAATACAGAACTTGCAAAGGGCCTTCTCAATCACATATTCTATTATAGCGAGAGCGGACAGTGGACAAAGCCCTTCGCTGCACACGACATCGGTACATATCCCATAGGCAACGGACAGACATACGGTGGGGATATGCCCATCGAAGAGTGCGGCAATATGCTTATCCTCACAGCAGCCATAGCCGCCCGCGAACGCAATGCCGACTATGCAAAGAAACATTGGGAGACACTCACAACTTGGGCAAACTATCTTCTTGAAAACGGTCTCGACCCTGAAAACCAGCTCTGCACTGACGACTTTGCAGGACACTTCGCCCATAATGCCAACCTCTCAATCAAGGCAATCCTCGGCATCGCAAGCTACGGCAAGCTCGCAGGAATGTTGGGCGACAACGCTACAGCCGACAAATACATGGCGGCAGCAAAAGAGATGGCGGCAAAATGGCAGCAGATGGCCAAGGATGGCGACCACTATAAACTGACATTCGACAAGTCAGGCACATGGAGTCAGAAGTACAACCTTGTGTGGGATCGTCTGCTCGGACTCAATATCTTCGACCCCTCGATAGCAGTGGACGAAGTTGCATACTACAAGACCAAGCAGCAGAAGTACGGCCTTCCCCTCGACAGCCGCAAGACCTACACAAAATCCGACTGGATACTGTGGTCGGCCTGCCTCACCGGCAATGCCGACGACTTCAATGCCCTCTTGGAACCGGTCTACAACTATGCCAACGAGACAGAGAGCCGTATGCCCATCTCCGACTGGCACGAAACGACAAGTGGCAATTGGGTAGGATTCAGAGCACGCTCGGTGGTAGGCGGCTACTTCATGAAGATGCTCGAAGCCGAACTTTTAGGCAAGTAATTCCCGGATTACAATAATGAAAAAGAGTGGCTGCGGATGTGCTTTCGCAGCCACTCTTCCTGTCTTTTATATAGTTTTTACAGTAATTAAAGAAAAATTTCTTTAATACCTTTGCAGATTCGCCAAAAAGAATTATCTTTGCAGTAGGAGAACTTCGGCAAACTGTAAATTCTCTTCTGCATCGCTCTTCGGGAGTGCATGGAACGGAAGAGAGTGTCGCGAGTTAAACCCTTAGTTTTCAGAGTAATAAATATTGTAATATAAATTTTAATTTTTTAATTTATGGCACAGATTGATCTTACCAAGTATGGTATCACCGGTACTACAGAGGTTATCTACAATCCCTCTTATGAGCAGCTTTTCGCTGAGGAGACAAAACCGGGTCTCGAAGGTTTCGAAAAAGGTCAGGAGACTGAGCTTGGTGCAGTAAACGTAATGACAGGTGTTTACACAGGTCGTTCACCC
>JAFYLO010000079.1 GCA_017557045.1 Bacteroidaceae bacterium
GTACTCGGCGAGTATGGCATTCATCTCTGTGTCGTTGTCTCCGGTGGGGCCGAGCACATCTATCACTTTGCCTATGGGGTTGCGGCTTTCGGCGGGCCACTCTATGAGTTTGACTACGGCTTTGTCGCCCGATTTTCCGCCTTTGAGCTTGTCGCGGGGAATGAATATGTCGGCGGGCATTATGCGGCTTTCAGTCATCAGGAAGGCGTAGTGCTTCTGCACGCGCAGTATGCCTACAAATGTATCGTGGGTGCGCTTGATTATTTCTATTATTTCGCCTTCGCGTCCGCGTCCGCGACGGTGGGCGTAAAGGGTTACGCGCACATAGTCGTCGCTGAGGGCATGGGCTGTCTTGCGGTCGGGGATTACTATCGGCTCGCCGTCGTCGTCGGGGTAGACGAGATTGTATCCGTCGCTGCTGCGCTTGAAGGTGCCGGTTACTATGGAACTTTTGTTGGCGAGACGGTATCTGTTCATCGTCGGCTCGACAAGGTAGCCGTCGAAGACAAGGTCGTCGAGCAGACGCATGCAGAGGCCTTTTATAGATGGCGATTTTATACCTAATCCGCTGAATATGTCGCGGGTGTTGAATGTGTCATCCTGGTGGTGATTGAAAAAATCTATCAACAATTCCAACAGCTGTTTCTTTGTTATGCGGTTTGATACCTTGTCTGCTTTCTTTGCCATAGCTGTAAATTTTAGGTTTCTTTATATGCAAACGTATGTACGCACGTTTACAATATGCAAAGAAAACAAGTTTTTCGGAATATCGCCCATGTTGCTGTCTACAAATTCAAATAAATAAGAATTTTTAAACTTTCGACTGCTTGCTGTTTTAGATGAAAATTTTATAATCGGAAATAAAGCTATATATTTGCAATCTCCTAAAACAAGCATTTTTATGAAAAACAATACAATATCATTGTTGACACTCTATCTGCATCTGTGGATGTATCAGTTGTTGGGGATAGCGGTTTTTGCCATTGCCCGCATAGCGCATGTTGCAAATGCGGTGTCTGTGGATACCTTGCTGCAGCATAGCGATTCATTGCCGCTCTTTCTGTGGAATTCCTGGCGTTTCGATGCTCAGGCAATAACATATGTTTCGTTGCCGATGATTCTGGCGCTTCTGGCAGTGCCGTTCTTTAAACGACCGCAGGCGGTAGAGCGTCTGAAGGGCGTAATGCGGTGGTACTTTGCTGTCATGTATGCAATATTGTCGGCAATTGTCTGCGCCGAATTTTTCTTCTTCGATAATTTCAGCAGCCGCTACAACGTGGTCTTTTTCGACTTTTTCGATGAGGGGCCGTTAGGTCTGTTGCAGACGATGGTGCAGGATTATCCTGTTTTCAGAATCCTTGCAGCCATACTCTTTATAGCATTCCTGATATTCTGCGTAGGCAGATATATCGGGCGGGTTGTCATCGGCAGGCATGGCGGCGGTAATCTTGTCTCTTCGATAGTGGTGTGTCTGCTTATAGCGGGATTGACATTTGTCTTCATGCGTGGCTCTGTTACGCGATATACATTGCAGGTGGAGGCTTTTATGGTTTCTACCGACGACAATATCAACCAGGCGGTGCCAAATGCCATTTATCTGCTGAAAAAGGCATACAAGGAGCGCAAGAACAGCTTTATGTTGCAGAGCGACGAGCATCTGTTGCGCAAGGCCGGGTTTGCCAATATCGACGAAGCGATAGAGGCTGCTGCGCTTGCACCGGTTGTGGGAAACGACAACAGGGAGAAGGTGGCGAATGCTCTTTTTGACAAAGCCAAAGGTGTAGAAAAGAGTCCCAATGTGGTTGTGATACTTAACGAGAGCTGGAGCCGCTTCCTGCTCGAAATGGACAAGGGTGAAAAGCTCGATCTTTTGTGCTCGCTGCGCAATCATATTGCCGAGGACTTGCTTTTCGAGAATATCCAATCGGTGCGCAACGGCACGATATATTCCATAGAGACCGTTACGATGTCAATGCCTTACGACAAGTTCTTCAATTCGCGCTACCGCTTCCACCGGTTCGACGCCTCCATTGCGCACCCGTTCAAGCAGAGCGGATACACAACGGCTTTCATCACCGGCATGGATCCTACATGGGAGAATGTGAAGGAGGGACTCTCCTATCAGAGTTTCGATACGATAATAGGACGACAGAATATCCTCCATTCCATTGATAACAGCACGACAAGTGCCATTGGTGTGTACGATGAATTCCTGTACGAGTATATCGGTGAGCATCTCGACAGGGGAGCGAAGAGTGGCAAACCGCAGTTTGTTGTGGCTCTCACCACAACAAACCATCCGCCATTCACCTACCCCGACAATATGCAGTTGCCGCCGCTTACCGACGAGTGGTATTCATCACCTTATCTTGTCGGCAGTGAGGATGTGTTGCGCAAATATGGGTTGGGTGCACAGTATTCCAACAAATGTTTGGGCGATTTCCTTACAGGTCTGAAGGCTTCTCAGCATGCCGACAATACGATAGTCCTTGTCGTTGGCGACCACAATGTGCGCAGCATACTCGATTACGAAAAGGTCTCTAAGAAATATAAGCATGCAGTGCCGTTGTATATGTATATACCGCAGTCGCTTATGCCGGGAAAGATTGATAAGGAGGTCGTTGAACAGCGTTATGGCTCTCATTTCGATATTCTTCCGACGCTTGCTCCTTTGTGTATAGGGGAGGGTGTCGGTTATCTTGCAGTCGGCAACAATCTGCTCGACACTACCAAGTGCAATGAGGCATATTACAGTTACAACGAAAAGCAATTCCTTGTCTCTTCTGAGGCAAATGCCGATTCACTTGAAAGGATTTCTGCCGCCCGCATCCTGCTTATGAAAATCTATTATCAGCAGGGGTTCAGGGAGGAGCGATGATTGTTGCAAGTACCTCTTGATGGCTTGCGGCTTTATATAGCAGGAGGAATGTCCTCGAAATATGGGACGAAGGCGGCAAGAAATATAGGCGATTGGCATGAATTATTATAAACATCGCAGATATACATATACAAACTTATGAGTTTTAACTTTTTCTCCTTGGGAATCATGATTAGAAAATTGAGTGGTTTCTTTCTTCTAATTTACTGATTTTCAAGGAGATTACAAAATATTTACA
>JAFYLO010000080.1 GCA_017557045.1 Bacteroidaceae bacterium
AACACGCAAGTAAATTTTCAAACTCCTCCGGCCTCAAAAACTAAGTTTTTGAATGACCTCGCAAGCTCGGCACTCCTTTGGAAAGCTAAAGCTTTCGTCGTCGCAAACATTGCTTATTACGCAATGTCCTCTTATCCAAGAGGAGGAGTATAAAAATAACACGAAAAATGAAACAAATGATGAAACGAATACTCTACATATTAGCATTGGCCCTGTCAATCCTCGCCTGCGCCGACGAGATAGACAAGAGCAACCGCTACACCTTCACGGGTGAGACGATGGCAGATTTCCTACTCAACCGCAGCGAAGATTACTCCAATTTTATAAAAATTTTGGAGAAAGCAAATATGTTCGGACTCCTGTCGACATGGGGCCAATACACCCTGTTTCTCCCTACCAACGAGGCAGTGGAACGCTATCTTGCAGAGCAGGATTCGCTCTATTGGGCTACGCGCGACGACAATGTCCCCTACGAGACAGGAATAACCTCTCCGCTATTAGAGGACCTCAGCGACTCGATGGCAACCGTCATAGCAAGGACACACCTTGTAGAAGCACGCTACCCGATGGCGGAAATGAACGAGGGCACACTGTACAGCCGCAATTTCAATTTGCGTTCGTTGGGAATCAGCTACAAGGTGGTGGACGAACGCTTCTACATAATGATAAACAACCGCTCGGCAATCATTGGCGGCGACAATGAGGTTGAAAATGGAGTAGTGCACATAATAGGCAAGGCAATAAACCACACATCGCGGGATGTGCCTGGATTGATTGAGGAGTACGGATATTTTTCACTCTTCAGCGCCGCGCTCAAAGAGACCGGCTTTCAAGATTCACTGCTGCTCGACAGGGATGAGGATTTTGTGCCTGTCGACTACAATGCATTGGGATTAGATTTTGGGGTGAATCCGGCAAAAAATATATCAACAAAATTCTTTAAGTACACCGGTTTTATAGAACCCGACGAAGTGTTCAATGCCAACGGTATATACACACTCGCCGACTTGAAGGCGTTTGCCGAAAAGTGGTACGGCACCGAGGAAAAAGGCAATTGCAAAAGTCCCAAGAATGCCCTTTATAAATTTGTCTCTTACCACTTTGTTGAACGCGAACTTGCATACAACGACATAATATTCTACAATTTCAAATATACCCGAAAATACAATGTGCACGAAGTGTCGAGCAGCGAGGAGGTGATGGTTGCAGGGTACGACCGTACCGACTATTTCGAAACAATGCAGGGGCCGCTTATGAAGGTTACAAAACCGCTGAGTACGCCGAAGGGTGCCGACATATATCTCAACTACAGCAAGCGCGAATTGCCGTTCAACCCCAATATGCGCCACCATGTGAATGTGCGTATCATCCCGCCGACGGAGTTCTGCAATATGAATGAAAAGTATGCAGACTTCAACCACGTTGCGTTGAACGGAATAATTAACCCCATCGACAGAATACTTGTATACAATGAGGACGAAATGGCAGGTAACATACTGAACGAGCGCCTGCGTTTCGATGTAGCCTCATTGTTGCCCGAATTGTCGCGTAACAAGATACGATACTATGAGCCTGTTGATGGCTATAACCATATAGTGCCGTTGCATTACTCCCAAAATGTTACATGCAGAGTGCAGCACCCGTTTTTGTACCTTGCCGGAGTGGATTCCTACTTTGGAGATTTATTTATTATGTTGGATAACATGGACTTCTCTATCAGATTGCCTCATGTGCCGCCGCGTACCTACGAGCTTCGTATAGTTATGTATGGAATAGGAATTGTGCAGGCATACGTTGATGACGAAATTACCGGAATTCCGGTGTCTATCTATTGTCATCCCGAAGAGACCGGTTATATCCCCGATGAGAAGACGCCTGACGACGGTGTCGAAAATGATAAACTTATGCGCAACCGCGGGTGGATGAAACTTCCCGATACTTACAACCTTATTTCTATCGGCCCTGCACGCAGTAACGGTAACCATGTGCGAAGGATTCTCACAAGAAAATATTTCGGCAATGGCGACCATTGGTTGCGACTCAAGTGTGTGAGCGACGGTTTCTTTGAGGCTGATATAGATTTTATTGAATTCGTACCACTGCATATAATAAACGACCCGTTGAAGCCTGAGGATAGGCATTAGTGGCATTGGGCGAGACAGCTCTATTGCTCGGCCAAATTTCATTAAACTTCTGTTAAATTTCAATCGGCGCTGCTAATATTTGTCATTTTATTAGGAAAATTCTACTTTTTTCGTAATTTTGCCACTGAGAAAAGCATTTCCAATGAAATACGTTGCTTTGCCTTCAGAAGAACAACACAGACTGCCTTTCTATTTGGCTATGGAGGAGTATGTGGCTCGTCACCTTGCGGCCGACGAATATTTCTTTATGTGGCAGGTTGAACCTACGGTTATCTTCGGGCGCAACCAGCTTATGGACACTGAGGTGGATGTGGAGTATTGTCGCGCAAACGCCATCGAAGTGTACCGTCGCAAGAGTGGGGGAGGCTGTGTCTATGCCGACATGGACAATATAATGTTCTCGTACATCACCCCTACGGTCAACGTTAATTTTACTTTCAACAACTATATGCTGATGGTGGAGCATCTGCTGCAAAAATTGGGCGTGGATGCAAAGACCACCGGTCGCAACGACATTCTTGTCGATGGCCGCAAAGTGTCGGGCAACGCATTCTATCACCTGCCCGGAAGGAGCATTGTGCACGGTACCATGCTCTACGATACGGACATCGAGAAGATGTTGCGCTCCACAACCCCGTCGCAGACGAAACTCAAAAGCAAAGGGGTGGAGTCTGTCAGACAGCATATAACCACACTCGGAAAATATATCTCACTCTCCATTGATGAATTCAAGGATTTTGCAAGGAGAAACCTTTGCGACGGCGAGGTTGTGCTCGACGGCGAGGCGGTTGCTGCCATCAAGGAGATTGAAAAGGAGTATCTTACACTGGAATTTATCTATGGACGCAACCCTGCATATACAACAACCGTAAAGGGACGCATAGAGGGCGTGGGTGAATTTCAGGCACAGATGGAGCTGCGCGACGGTGTGTTGCGTCGTATGAACCTCGCCGGGGACTTCTTCCTTGTAGGCGACCTCGACGGTGCTCTGCTCGCACGGCTCGCAGGGGTACGTTTCACACCCGAAGCGGTGGAGGAGAGACTCGCTGATGTAAACTTCGGCGACATAATAATGAATCTAACCAAACAACAATTTATAAACTTCTTATTCGAAAAATAATGGAAAACAAGAGAACCTGTCTTTACGACAAACATGTAGCGTTGGGGGCACTTATAAGCCCGTTCGGCGGATTCGATATGCCGATACAGTACACAAACATTGTCGAAGAGCACAATGCTGTGCGCAAGGCGTGCGGTATCTTCGATGTATCGCACATGGGCGAGGTGCTTGTTACCGGCCCCGACAGCGAGAAGTTTGTGAACTACATCTTCACCAATGATATTACAGATGCCCCCGACGGCAAAATCTATTATGGAATGATGTTGCACCCCACCGGCGGAGTGGTCGACGACCTGCTTGTGTACAAGATGGGGGACAAGCGCTTCTTCCTTGTGATAAACGCCGCAAACATCGACAAGGATGTAGAGTGGATAATGAGTCACGCCGACAATTTCGATGTTGTAATAGAGCATCAGAGCGACAAGTATGGCGAGGTTGCCGTCCAGGGCCCCAAGACCGAAGAGATTGTAGAGAGAATCCTCGGAATACCGTGCAACGAAATGGCTTTCTACACCTGCAAGGAGATTGAGTACAACGGCGAGACTGTCATCATCAGCCGCACAGGATACACCGGAGAAGATGGCTTCGAACTTTACGGTTCGCACGAATTTACCAACTACGTTTGGGATAAATTGGTCGGCAGCGGCGAGGTTCTTCCCTGTGGATTGGGCTGTCGCGATACATTGCGTTTCGAGGTGGGATTGCCGCTCTACGGCGACGAACTTACCGACGAGATTACTCCGCTGGAGGCAGGTCTCGGAATCTTTGTAAAATTGGAAAAGGAATACTTTATAGGAAAAGAGGCTCTCGCACAGCAGAAGGCCGAGGGCTTGAAACGCAAGATTGTGGGCATAGAGCTTGCCGACAAGGCTATCCCCCGTCACGGATACGATGTTGAGGCCGATGGTAAGGTGATAGGTACTGTAACCACAGGCTACAATTCAATATCCACAGGCAAGAGTGTCTGCATGGCGCTGATTGATGCCGACTATTCGAAGCTGGGAACCGAGGTAGCCATTCGCATACGCAAGAAGGTGTTCCCCGGAACGGTTACAAAGAAACGCTTTTACGACAAGAATTATAAAAAATAAAATGGTCATCAAATATATTATCTGAGAGCTAAGCATATAAAAGAAGTAACTTGAAAAGCTGTCCCTCTTAAAGGGGGACGAGAGATTTTTTCTAGAAAAAATCTCGGAGGGGGTTCTCTTCATCGTATGGCAATAATACCGGTTACGCGAATAAAACCCCTCCGTCTTCAAAAAACTTCGTTTTTGATTGGCTTCGCAAAGCTCGGCACTCCTTTGGAAAGCTAAAGCTTTCGTCGTCGCAAAGCTCGTGCCAGCGAGTACAATGCAAGCTTGCTTGCAAATTGTAAACGAGCGCAGCCGAGTTTCGCATAAAGCAAACATTGCTTATCACGCAATGTCCCCTTAAAGGGCAGGAGCTATATTTAAAGAATAACACTTATAAAAAATAATACAACTTACTAACACTTAATATTTTATACTATGAGCAAAATTATAGACGGACTCTTCTATGCTGAGTCACACGAGTATGTAAAGATTGAAGGCGAATTTGGTTATGTAGGTATCACCGACTATGCACAGCACGAACTTGGCAACGTAGTTTACGTTGATATGCCCGACGTTGACGACGAAGTCGAAGCAGGCGAGGACTTTGGCGCAGTGGAGAGCGTTAAGGCTGCCAGCGACCTTATTTCGCCCGTCAGCGGCACAGTAGTTGAAATAAACGAGGCGCTCAACGACAGCCCCGAACTTGTAAACGAAGACCCCTATGCCAACTGGATTATCAAGGTGCAGCTTAGCGACGCATCGGAGACTGAGAATCTGATGGACGCTGCTGCTTACAAGGCATTTATAAACGAATAATAAAATAAAGATGAAATATTTCCCGCATACACAACAGGATATTGAGCAGATGCTGCAGGTGGCAGGCTTGAAGTCGCTCGACGACCTATTTGCCGAAATTCCTGAGCAGTTGCACTTCAATAGAGAATTTGCGCTCCCTGAGGCAATGTCCGAGGTTGAGATACGCAAATTCTTCGATGCGCTGGGCAAGAAGAACAGCAATCTGGTGTGCTTCGCCGGTGCGGGGGTAGAGGACCACTATGCGCCCTCCATTATCAACCCCATAATCTCGCGCGGCGAGTTCCTCACAGCCTACACACCCTATCAGCCCGAAATTTCGCAAGGTACATTGCAGTATATCTTCGAATACCAGTCGATGATTACCGAACTCACAGGCATGGATGTAACAAACGCCTCCATGTACGACGGTTGCACAGCAACTGCCGAGGCTATGATGATGTGCGTGGCTGCTGCAAAGAAGCGCAACAAGGTGCTTCTCTCTGCCACTGTAAACCCCAAAGTGAAAAGGGTGGTGGAGACTTACGCCAAATTCAACGGCATTGTTGTTGATATTATTCCCGAAAAGGATGGTGTTACCGACATCCGGGCTCTTGAGTCCAAACTTGCCGAAGGCGATGCCGCAGGTGTAATCCTTGCGCAGCCCAACTTCTATGGCATTATAGAGGACTATTCGGGCATAGCCGATGCCTGCCATGCACAGAAGGCGCTGATGGTGATGAACGCCAACCCTTCGACACTTGCCGTATTGAAAACCCCGGCAGAGTGGGGCGCTGACATCGCTTGCGGCGACGGACAGTCGCTGGGTATCCCCATGTCCTACGGTGGCCCTTATGTGGGCTATCTTGCTTGCAGCAATGCCCTTGTGCGCAAGCTGCCCGGACGCATCGTAGGTTACACCAACGATGTTGACGGCAAGCGTGCATTCGTGCTCACCTTGCAGGCACGCGAGCAGCACATCCGCCGCGAAAAGGCCAACAGCAACATCTGCTCCAACCAATCGCTGATGGCGCTTTACGTTACAATATACATGTCGCTCATGGGCAACAAGGGACTGAAAGAGGTTAACGAACTGTCGTACAGCGGTGCCCACTACCTTGCCGAGCAACTTGTTGCCACCGGCAAATGCACAATGGCATTCGACAAACCCTTCCTCAACGAGTTTGCAGTGAAGACAAGCGTATGTGCCAAGAAGATACAGGCAGCTCTGCTCGAAAAGGGCATACTCGGCGGTGTGCGCATTGCCGATGATATGTTGCTCTTCTGCGTTACCGAACAGCGCACAAAGGCCGAAATTGATACATTGGTAGAGGTAATTAAGAACATTTAAAAGAGGAGGATTGACGTATGATTAGAAATTATGACAAACTGATTTTTGAGCTCTCCCGAGAGGGCCGTGCCGGATATTCTCTTCCCAAGAACGAACTCTCAGAGTACAGCCTTTCGGCTCTTCCGGCAGAGTTGCAGCGTACATCGGTGCCCGAACTTCCCGAAGTTACCGAGTTCGATGTTGTGCGCCACTATACCAATCTCTCGAACAAGAATTTCGGTGTCGATACAGGCTTCTATCCGTTGGGCAGTTGCACCATGAAGTACAATCCCCGCATCAACGAAGAGATTTCTGCGCTTCCGTCGTTCACAGGCCTGCACCCCGAACAGCCTGCCGACTCGGCGCAGGGTGCGCTGGAGGTATATTACAACCTTGCAGCATCACTCTCCGAGATAAGCGGTCTTTCGGCATTCACATTGAACCCTTATGCAGGCGCACACGGCGAACTTACAGGCCTTATGATTATGCGCTCGTACCACATACAGCGTGGCGACCTGAAGCGTACAAAGGTCATTGTCCCCGACAGTGCGCATGGTACTAATCCTGCGAGTGCGGCAGTGTGCGGATTGCAGATTGTTGAGGTAAAATCCACCCCCGACGGTACAGTGGATGTGGAGGATCTGAAGCCTCTGCTCGACGATACTATTGCCGGCATTATGATGACCAACCCCAATACCCTCGGTATTTTCGAGACAAAGATTCCCGAAATTTCACGCCTTGTGCATGAGTGCGGCGGCTTGCTCTACTACGATGGTGCCAACCTCAACGCACTCCTCGGCAAGTGCCGTCCCGGAGACATGGGCTTCGACATCATGCACATCAACCTGCACAAGACATTCTCTACCCCCCACGGTGGCGGCGGTCCCGGCGACGGTCCTGTCGGCGTGCGCGCAGGATTGGAGAATCTGTTGCCCAATCCACAGGTGAAGAAGGATGCCGACGGCAAATTCTACATCGACACAGACGATGCTTCTCTCGGCTACGTATCGAACTATCTCGGCAACTTCGGAGTAATAATGCGTGCATACACATATATACTCACTCTCGGCAAGGAGAATGTGAAGATGGTGGGCCCGCTTGCAGTGCTCAACGCCAACTATGTGAAGGAGTCGCTGAAGAACGAGTATTATCTGCCCATTGAGGGTGTCTGCAAGCACGAATTTGTATTCGATGGCCTTGCCGACAAGTCGACAGGTGTAACAACACTTGACATTGCCAAGCGTCTGCTCGACTACGGCTATCATGCTCCCACTATCTACTTCCCTCTGCTGTTCCATCAGAGCATAATGATTGAACCTACGGAGACAGAGAGCAAAGAGACACTCGACGAGTTTATCGCAGTGATGAAGCTCGTTGCAAAGGAGGCGATAGAGAACCCCGACATTGTGAAGAGTGCTCCGCACACCACACCTGTGCGCCGCTTGGACGAAACGACTGCTGCACGTTTCCCGAAGGTAACATACAAGCAGATGAAGGGATAGCCTTATCCATTACTCCATAAAAACTGCGCCGTAATTGCTGAATGCAAAACGGCGCAGATTTTTCAGTTTTTATATTTTGCTAATCTCTTTAAAATAAGAAACTTAAAAGAGCTCAGGCGGAGGAGATTATAGCAGGATATGATATTTTTGTCTATCCACGCCCCAATGTCCCTATGACATTCTCTACCGACCGCACAACGTTCTTGGCAGATGC
>JAFYLO010000008.1 GCA_017557045.1 Bacteroidaceae bacterium
AGAAGGCTATTATGGCAACCCCTACAGCGAAGAAGACCGCAAGGATATGTTCGAATTCTTCGGAAAACAGAAGATGAACACCTACATATACGGCCCCAAGGATGACATCTACCACCGCGCAAAATGGCGCGTAGAATACCCCGCCGACCAAGCAGCCAAGATAAAGGAATATGTTCAGGCTGCAAAGAGCAATAAAGTAGACTTTGTGTGGGCCATACACCCCGGCAACGACATCAAGTGGAACAAGACCGACAGCCTCAACATGATAACCAAGCTCAATGCAATGTACGAGCTCGGTGTACGCACCTATGCAGTCTTCTTCGATGACATTTGGGGCGAAGGCACAGATGCCACCCGACAGGCAGCCCTTCTCAACTACATCACCGACGAATTTGTAAAGAAGCACAGCGATGTTGCTCCGCTTATCCTCTGCCCCACACAGTACAACAAGGGCTGGACAAGCGGCAACTACCTTGACATCCTCGGCGAAAAGGCTTACAAGGAGACCGACATCATGTGGACAGGAAATTCTGTAATAGACATGATAAACAAGGAAGACATGGCGTGGATAAACAACCGTATAAAGCGCAACGCATACATTTGGCTCAACTACCCCGTAAACGACTACTGCGTAGACCACATGCTCATGGGCCCCACCTACGGCAACGACCTTGACATAGCCCCGATGCTTGCAGGCTTCACCTCAAACCCCATGGAGTATGCCGAAGCCTCAAAAGTGTCGCTCTACAGCATAGCCGACTACACATGGAACATGAGCGACTACAATGCCGATGACTCATGGCAGAGAGCGATGGAATACCTTGTTCCCGAAAATACCGAAGCCTTCCGTCTCTTCTGCGAGAACAACATCGACCTCGGAGCTACCGGCCACGGACTGCGCCGCAAAGGAGAATCGCCCCGCTTCAATGCCGCCCTCGAACAATTCAATAAAGCTATCGCAGAGGGCGACACTGCAAAGGCCACAGAGATACTCTCAGCACACTTCAATCAAATGATAGTGGCAGCAGAGACACTCATAAATTCAGGCGAAAAGCCCCGTCTTGCAACAGAAATAGAGCCGTGGTGCAAGTCAATGAAACTGTTGGCATACAAAGGATTGTCTACCATGAATATGTACAAGGCGCTCGCCGCAGGCGATGCCAAAGAATTTGTCGACAGCTACCTCGCATACCTCAACTACGACAAGCAGCAGATGGCCATACGCTCACGCGACTTCCCCGGCTCCATCAAGAACCCCACCCCGGTAGTAGCGACTACATTTATCGTACCTTTCATAAAGAAAAACGTAGCCGAGCTTATCGACGCATACAAGAAGAACAACACCTACCGTCTGGATGTATTCCCCTATCGTCTGATAGAGAACGGCGCATACTTCATAAAAGTAAACGGCAAATTCCTCACAAACGTTCAGGAGAACGTACCCCGCACTGCGCCGCAGTTCACAGCCGACAGAGACATGATAAAGCCTCAGCGTCAGGAGTGGCTCATCACATTCGACACAGAGACAGAGCGCTACAAGATAGTCAACATACAGGACAACCGCTACCTCAACGAAAGAGGAATGTTCTCAGCCGGCGCAAGCAACCCATACGAAGCAGCATGGCACTCATACATACTTGAGCGCAACAACGATGGCAAATACTCGATACAGAATGCAGGCCGTGCAGGCAAAGGCTTCTGGTTGCAGTCGGCCGACGGCACACGCATCGTCAGCGGAACAGATGACAGCGACAAATTCATATTCGAAATTATCCCCGTCAGCAGCAAATAGCTACACTAAAGAACCGCCGGCTATCACAAGAGAACTGCCGGCGGTTCTTGTTATACACCGACTATAAAAAGCGTAATCATGTCCATAAGATATTTGGCTTACACAGTAGCCGCACTTCTTCTTTTTGTATCGTGCCACACTAAAACCGCAGAAAACAGCGGGGCAGCACCGACACCTGAGACTGCACGCACAAGCAGCGACTACACTGCCAATGCTGAAGCCATAGAACAGAAAATGCAGGAGATGCTGACTGTGTCCGATACAGCCGAATTGCAGGGATACACATACGACACAAGTCTCCAGTCGCGGGACCCAAATGCATACTGGCTTATGAACCGTATGATACAGATGTGCTATCTTATAGAGGATGCTGACGACGATTGGGCATGGATGCTCGCAATAAACCATAGCATCGACGAATACAACAAGAGGAGCGGATGCGATAACGGTTCTGTAGAGAGTGCAATAGAATCAATCTACGAACTGCTGGAAGAGTACTACGCCGGCTATCAGTCTCAAATGAATACTGCAAGCTATATAAATTGTACGGCTGCACACTACAAGACACTGAACGGATACTACCGCATTATAGAATCCATCGGTAGCCAGAATGAAGACAACGACCTGAGCAATAGACTGAAAGCACTGTACTACAACGACTTCAGGCAGTGGTTCAATATGATTCAGGCTATGAACACACTGATGTGTGAATACACATACTCGCTGAGCATGTATTCATCGCTCCCCATCTTTCTGGCAAGAACGGAAGAATCATGGTCAAACAAGCGCCATGAAGGAATCAGCATTGAGAAAAAAATCTTCCTGACAGACGAGTTCAAGCCGACAGAAAATGACACCGAATGCACCTCGCCCGAAAAATTCAAGGCGCTGCTGGACCATTTCAAGGATAGGACAAAGGAGAAGTTCATCAAAGAGTTCTCCTCGGAGAATGGAGAATGGCATTACAAGCAATCAAGCAAAAGAATAGACAACATTGATTTTGAAAAAATAACAGCAGCGGCAGACAGTTACAATAACGCACTCAGCAATTGGACAGAAACGAGGGAAAAGATAGCACTGATGCTCCCCGCAGACAAACAGGCTGCATACCGTAACGTTACAGAAAAGATGTACACGCAGCTGTATAAAGATTTATTGGCACTTAAAAAGATAGATCAATAAGCATATATATATCATTATTATAGACGGTTGTCCTGGGTTTTCTCTGGGACAACCGTCCTATTACGGAATCAGGACTTACACAAATCGCCTTCTTTTTTTGTATTGTTAACATCCGGTTGATAAGTATAAAGCAAAAAGCAAGAACACTATATTTTTTTTTCGTACCTTTGCAGTTAAGAAAAAAACTGTAAACTGATAATATGGGAAAAATCATAGCATTAGCTAACCAAAAAGGAGGTGTAGGAAAGACTACAACATCTATCAACCTTGCCGCCTCACTTGCCAGCCTCGGACAAAAAGTGCTGATAATCGATGCCGACCCTCAGGCAAACGCATCATCAGGTCTCGGCATTGACATACGACAGATAAAGAACTCAATATACGAATGCCTCATCAGCGGTTCAACACCCGAAGCAGGCATACACCACACTTGCGTGGAAGGACTCGACATAATCCCATCGCACATAGACCTTGTAGGCGCAGAGATCGAGATGCTCGACCTGCCCAACCGCGAGAAAATAATGAAGAACTCCCTCGCCAAGATAAAAGACCAATACGACTACCTGCTTATCGACTGCTCCCCCTCACTCGGCCTCATCACCGTAAACTCACTCACAGCAGCCGACTCGGTAATCATACCCGTACAGTGCGAATACTTCGCCCTTGAAGGAATCAGCAAACTACTCAACACAATAAAGATAATAAAGTCAAAGCTCAACCCCTCGCTCGACATCGAAGGATTCCTGCTGACGATGTACAATTCGCGTCTGCGCCTGAGCAACCAGATATTGGGCGAAGTGAAGAAACACTTCCGCGAACTTGTGTTCAATACCGTCATACAGCGCAACATACGATTGGGCGAAGCACCCAGCATGGGCATTCCCGTACTTCTCTACGACGCCGACTCTGTCGGTGCCAAGAACTACCTTGCCCTTGCAGAAGAGATACTACAAAGAAAAGACCAAGAATAAAATATGGCAAAGAAACAATTCACACTCGGCAGAGGACTCGACGCACTCATCTCCACAGAAGCAGTGCGTACATCAGGCTCATCATCGATAGGCGAAATAGCCCTGTCACAGATTGAGCCCAACCCCAACCAGCCCCGTAGAGAGTTCAGCGAAGAATCGCTGCGCGAGCTTGCCGATTCAATCATAGAAATAGGCATCGTGCAGCCTATCACCTTGCGACAGATAGATGAAGAGCGCTACCAGATAATCGCAGGCGAACGCCGTTTCCGCGCATCGCAACTCGCAGGCAAGGAGACAATACCCGCCTACATCATCACAGCCGACGACGAGAGCACCATGGAAATGGCACTCGTCGAAAACATACAGCGCGAAGACCTCAACGCGCTTGAAATAGCCCTCGCCTATCAGAAACTGATAGAGCAGAACAACTTCTCGCAGGAGCAGTTGAGCAAGCGCGTAGGCAAAGGCCGTGCGACTATCGCCAACTTCCTGCGTCTGCTGAAGCTCCCCGCACCCGTACAGATGGCACTCAAGGAGAAGCAGATTGACATGGGACACGCACGCGCATTGCTATCGCTCGACGACCCCAAGCTGCAGATAAAGCTCTTCAACGAAATACAGAAGAACGGCTACTCGGTGAGACAGGTGGAAGAGATTGTGAGACAGATGAAAGAAGAGGGCTACGATGCTGCGAAGAAAAAAGAGAACAAACAGCAGGAGAACGTAGCTGTATTCAGCCAGCTGAAAAAACAGCTCACCCACTTCTTCCAGACACCCGTGCAGCTAACCTGCTCCCCCAAAGGAAACGGCAAGATAAGCATCAAATTCAAGAACGAAGAGGAGCTCGAACGCATCATCTCCATCTTCGACAAGATGAAATCCTGACATTCCGCACCGCAGAAGCCCAAAGAAAAAACAACAGAATAACCCAAACAAGCAACAAGTTGTCAACAACAAAAACAACATACAGGATACGGCAAATGATGGCAGCAACAGCTATAATGTTGCTGTCCACACTCTGCGCCCCTGCACAAACAGCAAACGACACCATCGGCAACATCCCCGCAAGGATAGAAGCCGGACTGCCGCAGAGCGACACCATATATGCCGAAAGTCTGCAAACAGCTTCAAGCGACAGCAGCCGAGTATCGAAGAAACGCAACGAATACGGAGTATCCGAAAAACTTGCCAACTTCAAACCCGAGCCCTACAAAGCCACATGGCTTGCAGTAGTAATCCCCGGTGCCGGACAGATATACAACCGTAAATACTGGAAACTCCCCATCGTCTACGGAGGATTCATGGGCTGTCTCTATGCCTACAACTGGAACAACCAGATGTACAGCGACTACCGCCAGGCCTTCCTCGACATAATGGATGCCGACCCCAACACCAAGAGCTACGAAGGTTTCTTCCCATCGGGATACGACTTCCAGAACAACGAAGAGTACATGAAGAACCTCTTCAAGAAGCGCAAGGACCGCTACCGCCGTTGGCGCGACCTCAGTGTCTTTGCCTGCGTAGGTGTCTATCTGATCTCAATCGTCGATGCATACGTAGATGCACACCTTTCGAGCTTCGACATAAGCGACGAGATAAACCTGAGCATACAGCCCGACATAATGCCCGACATCAACAGCGGAGCCGGCCACTACGGGCTCAACTGCAACATAACATTTTAGAAACTGCCCCCATAATGCCCAATAAGACACACATATATACACTGCTGCTGGCACTATTCTGCTGCACCGCATCGGTTGCACAGACAACAGCCGACACCACCCGCGTCAACCTCGACAACTTAGGGGTGGTCAAAGACAACAGCGCAATCAACTACGACAAACCACACAACGCGCTCAACCCCGAATACATAAGCGACAAGGACAGCATACAGTTCGAGATACCCGAAAGCATGATGCTCGACATTGACAGCCTCATGAACAGCTGGCAATCGCGCAACCTGTTGCAAGCCAACGATTGCGAGAACTTCTATGAGCCACAACCTGTAAGCGATTCAATATACGCCGACCGTCTCGACCGCCTGCCCACCATCGTCAACATGACCTACAACGATGTAACCAAGCAGTTCATTGAGCGATACGCCAACCGCCACCGCCGCCTGGTAGCAAACATGCTCGGTCTCTCATCATACTACATGCCCATGATAGAGAGCACCCTCGACAGCTACAACATGCCGCTGGAACTGAAATATCTGCCGATAATAGAATCGGCACTCAACCCCAGGGCAACCTCACGTGTAGGCGCCAAAGGATTGTGGCAATTCATGTTCAGAACCAGCAAATACTATGGACTGAAGACAAACAACTACATAGACGAAAGATTCGACCCGCAGAAATCGACACAGGCAGCCGTACGCTATCTGCGCGACCTTTACAAATTCTTCCAAAGCTGGGACCTGGCAATAGCAGCCTACAACTGCGGCCCCGGCAACGTAAAGAAAGCCATCATACGCTCAGGCGGCAAGACCGACTTCTGGCAAATATACCGCTACCTGCCCCGCGAAACACGCGGATACATCCCTGCCTTCATAGCAGCCAACTACATAATGACCTATTACGAAGAGCACGGTATCTGCCCCATGCAGTCGACACTGCCCATAGCCAACGACACCATACATATAAACAAGAACCTCCACTTCACCCAGGTGTCAGAGCTGTGTGGCATAGAAATGGATGCCATCAGAGCCATGAACCCTCAGTATATCAAAGACATTGTCCCCGGCAAGAGCGAGACCTGCATACTGCGCCTCCCCAATGAGACCATCACCACTCTGCTCAACCTTGGCGACACCATATACACACACAAGGAGGAACTCTTCTTCTCGAAAAGCCAAGCAGAGCAATTGGAAAAAGGGATAAAGCTCAACGACGGCGGACGCAACACTGCCAAACGCCACAAAGTACGCTCGGGAGAGACTCTTTCACAAATAGCCCGCAAATATGGCGTATCGGTGCAACAATTGAAGCGTGCCAACGGTTTAAAAAACAACAACATCAGAGCCGGACGATACCTTAACATCTACTAAGAAGCCATGGAGACCAACGAAGATAAGCGCAACATAAACGAAGAGGCCGAAATATCCGCAGCCTTTCAGGACCTGCTCGACACCTATCTGTCGACACAGCACCGCAGGAAAGTCGAAATAATAACAAAAGCATTCAACTTTGCCCGCCAGGCCCACAAAGGAGTGCGCCGCAACAGCGGCGAGCCCTACATCATGCACCCCCTTGCTGTAGCACGCATCGTATGTGCCGAAATAGGATTGGGCTCCACCTCCATTTGCGCAGCCCTGCTCCACGACGTAGTGGAAGACACCGACTACACAATAGAAGACATACGCAACCTCTTCGGCGAAAAGATAGCCCACATAGTAGACGGACTCACAAAAATTTCGGGCGGAGTATTCGGTCCCCAAGCCTCGGAGCAGGCAGAAAACTTCAAGAAACTGCTGCTCACCATGAGCGAGGACATCAGAGTGATACTCATAAAGATAGCCGACCGCCTGCACAATATGCGCACCCTCTCCTTCATGCCACAGAGCAAGCAGTACAAGATTGCCGGAGAGACACTCTACATATATGCCCCCATAGCCTACCGCTTGGGACTCAGCCGCATAAAGACCGAGCTTGAGAACCTTGCCTTCCGCTATGAGCACCCCGAAGAGTACGAAAAGATACAGAAGAAACTGGCAAAAACCCAAATAGAGCGCGACCACCTCTACAACGAATTCATAACACCCATACGCGAAGAGCTCGACAAAATGGGCTTCACATATCGGGTAATGGGACGTCTGAAGTCGCCCTACTCCATTTGGAACAAGATGCAGACCAAGCACATAGCATTCGAGGATATATACGACATTCTCGCCGTGCGCATAGTGTTCACTCCCCGCGAAGGCAAAAACGAGAACAACGAGTGCTTCAATATCTACATCGCCCTCACCAACCTCTACAACGTACACCCCGACCGTCTGCGCGACTGGGTAAACAAGCCCCGCGCCAACGGATACCGTGCCCTGCACGCAACGTTCATGAGCAAGCAAGGCTCGTGGATAGAGGTGCAGATACGCAGCGAAGAGATGGACGAAATAGCCGAAAAAGGTGTAGCCGCACACTGGAAATACAAGAGCCGCGACGACAACTACAGCAAGGACGAACAGCTCGACAACTGGTTGCACACCATTAAAGAGATTCTCGACGACCCCCATCCCAACACCCTCGATTTTCTCGACACAATCAAGCTCAACCTCTACGCAACAGAGATATTCGTCTTCACCCCAAAAGGCGAAATTATGACAATGCCGCAGAACTGCACCGCCCTGGACCTTGCATACAGCATACACACCTTCCTCGGCAACCACTGCATAGGCGCCAAAGTCAACCACAAGCTCGTACCCATGAACCACGTGTTGCAGAGCGGCGACCAGGTGGAGATACTGACCTCCAATTCGCAGCACGTGCAGGAAAGCTGGCTCAACTTTGCCACCACCGCCAAAGCACGCGCCAAGATACAGGCGGCACTGCGCCGCGAACAGCGCAAGATACAGCGCGAAGGCGAAGAACGCCTAAATGCCTTCCTCGAAAAGGAGCAGCTTGCCAACTACGCCAACAACATCGAGAAGCTGTGGCTCCACCACAAGCTCAGCGACAAGGAGTCGCTGCTCACAGCAATAGGCAACGGCAGCATAGTTCTCGGCGAAGAGGACAAGGAGGCACTGTTGGGCAACAACAAACGCCGATTCACCTTCCCCTTCTTCTTCGGCAAGGACGAAAAGAAAGAGGAGAAAAAGCAAGAAACCACCACATTCGATGCAGAGCAGATAGACCGCAACCATCCCATAATACTCACCGACGAGAATCTGCGCCGCGACTACAGTATAGCAGACTGTTGCCATCCCATCCCCGGCGACGATGTACTTGCCTACTACGACGAAAACAAGCACATAACGATACACAAGCGCCAATGCCCCGTCGCAGACCGTTTGAAGAGTAGCCATGGCGACCGTATTCTCACTGCCAAATGGGCGACACACCGCGCACACGAATTTGTAGTCCCCATCAACATCGGAGGTATCGACCGCATAGGCATAATAAACGAAATAACCGCGATAACCTCGCAACAGATGAACGTAAACATACAGAAGCTCGAATTCGAGAACAAGAACGGAGTATTCGAGTGCAACATCTGGCTCAATGTCCACGATGTCAAGGATGTAGAGACACTTTGCGATAAACTCAAAAAGATAGAAGGTATAAAGAGTGTGGCACGATTCGATTAAGAATGTATTAAAGGGAGGCAGAGGGCAATATTTCTGCCGAATGCCTGAATCAGGGCAGCATGCTTAACAAAAACGCTACCGGAAAACCGAATACCCTTGATGGTCAAAGAGTCGGGAAGCAAATAGAGCCCAAACAAAACAATGTGAGAGAGAACCTTTTCAATGTTGGTTCTCTCTCATATTGTTGTAATTGGGGTATACGCCTACGCACTGATCTTGTTTATGCCAAACTTCTTGCCATTACTTAATTTCTCCTCGTCGCATGCAGAAATAACCTCGGCACAAGTGAGTTCCCTGCCATACAGGAGGCCGACTCAAAAGTAATTTTGGCTCGGTCTCTATTTTTTAGCGATTCCTTTTGTTTTTTTGCCTGAAAGCTCCAATTAAAAGCATTTTTTGTGTACAGGAGCTCTTATTTGACCAGATGGCAGCTTATATGCCCTTCTACAAGGCTGGGAACACGCTTCTTATTGC
>JAFYLO010000081.1 GCA_017557045.1 Bacteroidaceae bacterium
ACCGAGGAAGCCCATCATCTCAACGTGTGCGGGAACTGAAGAAGAACCTGCGAACTGAGCGTCTGAGTGCATACGGCCCATTGTATCTGTCATACCGTAAGAAGCGGGACCTGCAGCCATGTTATCGGGGTGAAGTGTACGACCTGTACCACCACCTGAAGCTACTGAGAAGTAGGGTTTGCCTGCGAGTGTACGCTCTTTCTTGTATGTACCTGCTGTGGGGTGCTGGAAGCGTGTGGGGTTTGTAGAGTTACCTGTGATAGAAACGTCTACGCCCTCTTTCCACATGATAGCTACACCTTCGCGAACATCGTCGGCACCGTAGCAGTTAACCTTTGCACGGGGACCGTCTGAGTAAGCGATGCGACGTACCTCTTTCAACTCACCTGTGAAGTAGTCGAACTCGGTCTGTACGTATGTAAAACCGTTGATACGTGCGATGATCTGTGCAGCGTCCTTACCAAGACCGTTGAGGATTACGCGGAGGGGCTCCTTACGTACCTTGTCAGCCTTAGCTGCAATCTTGATAGCACCTTCAGCTGCTGCGAATGACTCGTGACCTGCGAGGAACGCAAAGCACTTTGTCTCTTCGCGGAGAAGACGTGCTGCAAGGTTACCGTGGCCGATACCAACCTTACGGTCGTCAGCTACTGAACCGGGGATACAGAATGCCTGCAAACCAAGACCGATTGCCTCAGCAGCATCAGCTGCGTTTGAGCAACCCTTCTTGAGTGCGATAGCAGCACCTACAACGTAAGCCCACTTTGCATTCTCGAAACAGATAGGCTGTGTCTCCTCACAAATCTTGTAAGGGTCGATACCGTACTGCTCACAAATCTCGTTCGCTTCCTCAATTGAAGCGATACCATTCTCGTTAAGTACAGCGAGGATCTGCTTGATACGACGATCCTGACTTTCAAATTTTACGGGTCTTATCATAGCTTAGTCCTCCTTATTCTTTACGTGGGTCAATGTATTTAACAGCACCGGCCTCCTCAGAGAAACGACCGTATGTCTTAGTCAGTTTCTTAACTGCTTCGTTGGCGTCTGTACCTTTCTTAATCTCATCCATCAACTGTCCGAGGTTTACGAACTCGTAACCGCAGATTTCGTCGTTCTTGTCAAGAGCGATGCGTGTGATGTAACCCTCAGCCATTTCGAGGTAACGGGGACCCTTAGCCAATGTACCGTAGAGGGTACCTGTCTGGCTGCGGAGACCTTTACCGAGGTCCTCAAGACCTGCACCGATAATCAAACCGCCCTCAGAGAAAGCTGACTGGCTGCGACCGTAAACGATCTGTTTGAAAAGCTCGCGCATAGCTGTGTTGATAGCGTCGCAAACGAGGTCGGTATTGAGTGCTTCGAGGATTGTCTTGCCGGGAAGAATCTCTGAAGCCATAGCTGCAGAGTGTGTCATACCTGAACAACCGATTGTCTCAACGAGAGCCTCCTGGATGATACCGTTCTTGATGTTCAATGAGAGCTTGCATGCACCCTGCTGAGGAGCGCACCAGCCAATACCGTGTGTAAAGCCTGAAATATCAACAATCTCTTTAGCCTTCACCCACTTACCCTCTTCGGGAATGGGAGCGGGACCGTGATTGGGACCTTTCTTTACAACACACATGTTTTCTACTTCGTGTGAATAAACCATAATTGAATATTTTAATTGGTGATTTTTCCGTCTGCAAATTTAATATTTTTATCGGAAACGTTGTTTAATTTCATAAAATATTTTGTTGCTCCACTGATATTTTGCGAATCTTGCTATATTTGAAGTAAACTTTGAATATATATATGTGAATGGCTTCGCAAAAACAAAGCAAGTTTTGTTTATCTCGCTCGTTTTTCGCATATTTGCCATAAAATGGCGAGTGCAGCTAATAATAGGATATTATGACAATGGATTTTGTATTAAGGCTTGTGGTTGCGGGCATACTGGGTGTGCTCATAGGGTTGGAACGCGAATATCGCGCAAAGGAGGCCGGATACCGCACACATTTTTTGGTTGCTGTGGGCAGTGCACTGCTTATGATTGTTTCGCAGCATGGCTTTGACGACATGCTCGGCAAGGAGGGTGTCGGACTCGACCCCAGCCGTATTGCGGCTCAGATTGTTACAGGTATAGGATTCATCGGGGCCGGCACCATTATTCTCAACCGGCAGATAGTACGCGGGCTTACCACTGCTGCGGGCATTTGGGCGACAGCGGGCATAGGAATGTGCGCGGGAGCAGGGATGTATGCTCTTGCAATTTCGGCCACAGTGCTCACTCTTATCGGATTGGAACTATTGAGCCGACTGTTCAAGAATTTGGGATTGAAGAGTTTCATCATTGAATTTTCCACCCACAACAAGGATATACCAAAGATTATCTCTTCGTCGCTGACTAAAGGGGAGTTTATGGTTGTTTCGTATCAGATGGACGAGAGGGGCACCGGCGATACTGCCACCTTTGATGTTACGATGGTAGTAAAGTCGAAGCGTAAGGACGACGAGGCCAACCTTGTCGCCCTGCTGAACGGTTACGAGGATGTTGTTGTGAGAAGGATTGAATAAGAAGATGATACTGACTGATATTCATCGCCACAATGTGCCGCAGGATGGGAGGAGGTTTATTCTCAATTGCGGCCTGTCTGTTCCCATCTGCGTGCAATACGCTTCGGTGGGGATTCATCCGTGGCACATTTCAAATAATTGGGAAAGGGATATGCGCATTGTAGAGGCTGCGGCTGCTTTACCTACAGTGAAAGCCATCGGTGAGTGTGGCATCGACTTCGCCAAGAGCAGCGCAACGGCTGATGTGCAGGAGACGGTACTACACAGACATATCACCTTGTCGGAGAGCGTAGGGAAACCACTTGTATTGCATATTGTGAAGGGACAGGAGATTGTGATGCGTATGCGCAAGGAGCTTCGCCCGCTACAGCCGTGGATTGTACATGGCTTCCGTGGCAAGCCCGAGCAGGCGCGGCAATATATTGCAGCAGGGTTCCTTCTCTCTTTCGGAAAGAGATTCAATACCGAGGCGTTGCTTGCAACGCCCCTCGACCGCATTCTCCTTGAGAGCGACGAGGAGTCTGCTCCGCTGACCGAACATTATGCCCGTGTAGCCGATATATTATCAATGTCAATAGAGGAACTTGCAATGCTGATAGAAAGGAATTGTTCCATTTTTGGTTTTTGATGTCATCACACTGTAAATAAGCACAGAACAGCAATTATATAATTATAAACCGAGCCTGCTTGACAAAAATCAAGCAGGCTCGGTTTATTAAATCCACGCTGATTACTTTATTATTGCTCCAAATTCGGCTACGGTAAATGTACCGTTATTGTCGGTGGTCTCCGTAGGTTCGAATTTTATATAACGAGCCTTCGCGGGTGTTTCAAATCTGACATTCTGCGCAATCGGGTTGTTGCGTATATTTTCAAATTCTCTCTCGCCGCCCATCTGTGTCCAAGCTGCGGCATCGTTGCTCACATATATGCGATACTTTGTTACGACGCCCTCGGCGCCTACCGTTTCAGCAGGAACATAAGTAAAGCCACTGATTGCAAGTTCCTGTCCCATATTTACGACAATCGGCTGCATATCTGCACTTTTCCAGATGCTTCGGATGTCATTATCGAAGAGTCTTTTACCTGTGCCGTCTGCTATGCTCCACGACGATGATGAGATATACTCTTTGGTTGCCGATGCCGTTCCGTCAAGTTCAAGACAATAGTAAAGTCCTATGCGGCTGATTTCTGCTGTACGGCGTGTGGACTCTATTGTTACACGCACCTTTTCGGCCTCTGTTGCAGGGAAGCGCAGCAGACGCTTGTAACCTATTGTGGTACCGCGACCTATTTCTATCCACTGTCCGCCGATAAGAAGTTCTGCTTTGAACGACTCCACTCGCTGGCCTTTGGCAATATCCTCCTGCACCATAATAGTGTTTACTTTTGCACCCTTCTTCACATCGAGAGTAACGCTACCACCCTGCTCCACTTTAAGGTTTTTGTCGCCGCCTATTGCATAATCCTCGGCAAAAGCTGCGCGGATGTAGTCGCCGAATTCCTTGAGGCGGATAGAGTCTGTGGGATGCACTTTACCTTCGAGTGTGGGCGGGATGTTAAGCAACAGAGAGGAGTTGCTGCCTACCGACGAGAAGTATATGTCTACAAGGTTTTTCAGTGAACGCACGTAGTTATTCTGGTTTTCGTGGTAGAACCATCCCGGACGGATGGATACATCAGTCTCCGATGCATACCAGAAGAGCTCTTTTGCCTTGCTTATCAGTTCGCGGCTACCGAGGTCGCGGGTTACTTCGTCGATGCCAAGTTCCTTGCGCAGTTGCATGGCATTGGCATACACTTTGGGAGCAAGAGGGGTTACGTTCCACTCCGACTCGCGGCCTTTACCACTCTCGTTACCCACCCAGCGTATGTCGTCGCCGCAGATGGCGGTAACAGCTTCGGGCTGCAGGCGGTGGATTGTCTCGGTAATTGCCTGCCAATCGTATTCCTGCACCTTGCCGTTGGGGCCTTCGCCACAAGCTCCGTCGAACCACACTTCGCTCACTTCGCCGTAGTTGGTGAGCAGTTCGGTCAACTGATTGATGAAGTATTCATTGTATTTTGGCGAGTCGCCGTAGCACGGCGCATTTCTGTCCCACGGAGAGAGATAGACGCCGAATTTTATGCCATTCTTTCTGCAGGCATCGCTTATCTCCTTGACAATATCTCCTTTGTAGGGCGAATTTTTAACGCTATGTTCGGTGTACTGCGAAGGCCACAGACAAAAGCCGTCGTGGTGTTTACAGGTGAGAATGATAAGTTTAAAACCTCCTGCCTTTATGGATTTTACTATCTGGTCGGCATCGAATGCTGTGGGGTTGAAGAGTTCGGGACTCTCCTTACCGTCGCCCCACTCGCGATTGGTGTATGTGTTTATGCCGTAATGCAGGAAGGCTGTAAGCTCCATCTGCTGCCATTCGAGTTGGTTGCGGGTGGGGATTACGCGGGCTGCAATGTCGGCAATCTCCTCAGCTGTGGCGCTATCGGGGATTATCGCATGTTTTTCGTAATATTTCTCGCCGCCACCCATGCAGGATGCAAGCATGGCTATCATGGAGGCTACTATGAATGTTTTTTTCATGTGCGTGTATGTTAGCAATAAAAGGTCGCCGTGCAGGCATAACTGCGCGACAACCTTTTATTACGTAATTGTTTGTTTTTATTTAATTTCCCAAGTTTCGTTGGTTGCAAGCAGTTCTGTGAAGTTATGGTACTTCTTTGCCTGCTTAACCTCCTCTATCTGCTCGTAGATGGAGTCGTTGTATGTGGGTGCATCAACATCTCTTATCACTCCGAGAGCGATGGGGAATTCAGGACCTTGCATAAGGGCCAGTTTCAAGTGAAGGGTTGTATCTACGCAGTGTGCATCGTGCACGAGAATATCCTTTTCGGTGATTCCGTTCTCGCCAATCTTCACTACCTTGAGTCCGAAGCCCTCCTGCATGAGTCCGTATTCGTTGTTCTCGCCGAATATCATGGGCTGTCCATGAACAAGGTGGATAGAGTTCTTTGCGCGGCCCTCTTTATTGTACACGCTGTCGTGAGTTCCATTATTGAATATCACACAGTTCTGCAACACTTCGGTAACTGCAGCACCCTTGTGCTGTGCAGCGGCTTTCAGACACTCTACAGCCACGGGCATATCTGTTGCCACGCAACGTGCAAAGAAGCGTCCGCGCGCACCGAAGCAGAGTTCTGCGGGGGTGAAGGGATCCTCCACTGTACCGTAGGGTGATGATTTACTTACGAATCCGCGTGCCGAGGTGGGCGAATACTGTCCTTTTGTAAGACCGTAGATGCGGTTGTTCAGCAGTATCATATTGAGGTCGATATTGCGTCTTACAGCGTGTATGAAATGGTTACCGCCGATAGCAAGGCCGTCGCCGTCGCCCGATACCTGCCAAACAGTAAGTTCGGGATTGGCAATCTTCACACCTGTGGCAATGGCTGCCGCACGGCCGTGGATTGTGTGGAAGCCGTAGGTATTCATGTAATAAGGAAGGCGCGATGAGCAACCGATACCTGATATTACTGCTGTCTGGTGGGGAGCGACTCCAAGTTCGCTCATGGCTTTGTGCAGTGCGCCCAAGAATGAGTGGTCGCCGCAACCCGGACACCAACGGGGCTGTCCGAATTTAAAATCTTGTACTGAATATTCGCTCATGGCTTATTCCTCCATTATTTTTGTGAAAGCCTCTACCAGATTGGCTACTGTGAAGGGCTGTCCTTTTACTTCGTTATACTGATAAGGATTGAATCCGTCAATCTTCATGCGCAGGAATGCTGCAAACTGTCCGAGGTTCTGTTCGGCTACAACCACTTTCTTGTATCGGCGCATTACCTCGGCTGTATTACGGGGCAGCGGGTTGATGTATGTAAAGTGGGCATGCGCAGCTTTCTTGCCCTGTTTGTTGAGTTCTTCTGCTGCTTCGCGCAAGTGGCCGTATGTGCCGCCGAAGCCCACGATAAGCAGGTCGGCATCCTCGGGACCGTAGACCTCTACATTGGGAATATCGTCGGCTATGCGTTCAACCTTCTCTGCACGCAGTTTGACCATAAGTTCGTGGTTGTCGGGTGCAGTTGAGATTGCGCCTGTCTCGTTGCTCTTTTCAAGACCTCCGATGCGGTGCATGAAGTCGGGAGTACCGGGAACAGCCCAATAGCGTGCACCTGTTTCGGGGTTACGCTTGTATGGTGTCCAGCCTTCGCGCATTTCGGGTGTAACAAAATTGGGCTTTATGTCGGCAAAGTCGTTGATATTCGGCAATTTCCATGCTGCTGAGCCGTTGGCAATGAATGCATCTGTAAGAAGCACGATGGGTGTCATGTGCTCTACGGCAATCTTGCAGGCATTGTATGCCGCGTCGAAGCAGTCAGTGGGTGATGTTGCTGCAATAACGGGCAGAGGGCTTTCGCCGTTGCGTCCGAAGAGTGCCTGCAACAGGTCGGTCTGTTCCGACTTTGTGGGGAGACCTGTCGAGGGGCCGCCACGCTGCACGTTGATGATTACAAGGGGAAGTTCAGTGATTACGGCAAGGTTGATTGCTTCGCTCTTGAGGCAGACACCAGGGCCTGAAGTTGATGTACAAGCCAATGCGCCTGCGTAAGCAGCACCTACAGCCGATGCACAACCGGCAATCTCATCCTCAGCCTGCATGGTGATTACTCCCATTGACTTGTGTTTTGCAAGTTCGTGCAGGATATCTGTTGCGGGGGTGATGGGGTAAGAACCGAGGAAGAGCTTCAAGCCTGCTTTTTCGGCTGCTGCCATCAAACCGTATGCTGTTGCCTTGTTACCATTGATGTCCATATAGAGACCTTTGGCCTTTTCGCCCTTGCTCTCTATGCGGTAGGTGTGCGAAATTGAAGCGTGGGTGTTGTGTCCGAAGTTGTATCCGTCATTGAGCACCTTTATATTTGCCTCTGCAATTTCGGGCTTCTTTGCGAATTTCGCCCTAATCATACCTTCAGCGAGCTTAAGGTCGCGATCGAATATCCAGCATACTATACCCAATGCAAGCATATTCTTGCAGCGGAGCATGCTCTTGTTGTCGAGGCCGCTCTCTTTGAGACTCTCTACGCACATTGACGAGATGGGGCAACTGATGATGTCGTTCTTTATGCCAAGTTCGGCAATGGGATCGCTTGTCTTGAATTCAGCCTTTTCGAGGTCTTTTGCGCCGAAAGAGTCAGAGTCGATGATGATTGCTCCTGTAGGCTTGCAGTATTTATACTGTGTCTTGAGTGCTGCGGGGTTCATTGCCACAAGCACGTCGCAAGCATCGCCGGGGGTTAATACCTTGTCGGCACCGATGTGTACCTGGAAGCCGGACACTCCGGTGAGCACGCCCTGCGGGGCGCGGATGTCCGCCGGATAGTCGGGGAAGGTGCAGATGTCATTTCCTACCGTTGCCGATATTGTCGAAAAAATGTTTCCCGCCAGCTGCATACCGTCGCCGGAGTCTCCCGAAAAGCGCACGATTACCTGGTCGAGTTCTTTGATGTTTTTCTGTTCTGCCATGGTTATTATGGTCAATTTGTTGTGTAAATCTGTTATATCTTGTGATGTTACCCGAATATTTCCATGTTTCGGGATGTTTCTTTTGATACGTGCCCCAAATTTCGTAAATGTTTACGAAACTTAAAAATATTTCGGGCTATTTATTTCGCAAAACAGCAAATATTTAACAGCTTTAGGGTTATATGGCAAGATAGTGTTCTTTTTTGCCGCTTCGTGGAGAGATTGCAAAAAGAAAGCTCCTGCAACTACCCATGGAGTAAATTGCAGGAACTTTGCTTTCGTTTATCTATTGCTATTTGCAGTAGTTCACCACTTTGAAATTTGTTATTTGGCTTTTGAACTGACCTGCCTTTGCCAATGGGAAAGTAAGTGTACGCACGTAGTACATCTTGTCCTTGCCATCCTTGTTGAACATTTTAGTCTGACGGTTCATCTTCTCTATCAGTTTGCCGTTGACATAGAGGCTTGTGCTCTGCTGGTCGCCGCTTATCTCTATGTGAGCCTTTTCGCCGGGGAAGAGGCGGTAGTTGAACTTGTTGAGATAACCGTCGCGCGCAAAGCCCATCATGCCCGAAATGGGATCATTGAGATAGAACACTGCGTCGCGGCTGCGGAAGAGTTCTGTACCGGGTTTGTCATCAGCAGCTGTAATGTCAAAGCTGACTGTGTAGGCGAAGCCTATCTCTTCGATGTCTGTGATGGTGCCGGGCTTGAGTGTGGCGAGTTTCAAGATGTCGCGGTTGCCGCCTTTGAAACGTCCGGCAATTCTCTCACCGGGAGCATCGCTGAGGGTGAGGCGTGCCTTATCGAAGGCATCGTATGCCATCTGAGGTTTGGCACCTGTCCACATCTTCACTGAAAGTGTCTGCATTGCGGGATATACGCGGTAGTGGATATCTTTGGTGCTGATGCCGTTGCCCGCGTGGTCGTTCCACACAGCAAACATTCCGCCCTTTATCTGCGGATGACACTCTTCGAATTTCTGATTGCCTATCTGCGCGGGAGTCCAATTTTCGTAAAGGAACTTGCAGTTGAGGAAGTCGTAGTAGTATCCTGCGGCGGGCACTATGTAGAGGTAACCATCAGGGATGCTTACAAGGTCGTATCCCTGCTTGATCATCTCTGCGGGATCGGCATATCCGTTGTACCATGCGTGCATGATTACATTTTCGGATTTCACGGGAGTTTCGCCTTTGGCGTGTGTGAGGGCACCCCATACGCAGGCCTGCTTGCCGTAACTCTCTACTTTCTTTATATAGTAATCGGTGAAGTAGCGGAATTTTTCAACAACTGCCTTGTCGCGGTTGGAGTATTCGTCGGTACCGATGTGTACGCGTTTGCCCATGAATACAGGATTTTCGCCGCCGAGGTATTCATCGTAGAGTGAATCGAGGAATGTGTATGTCTCTTTTTTGAAGAGGTCGAGGTGATCCATTCCATACTCAGCGCTACCAATTTCGGGACGATAGTGAGTGAATGCCAATGAGTGTGCAGGGGCATCGAATTCGGGGATTATCTCAACACCGAGGCTGTCGGCGAGCATCTGCAATTCGATAAACTCCTTCTTTGTATAGTGGCCGTCGCGTGCTGTAAGTCCGGGGAAGTAGTCGCTCTCAAGGCGGAAAGCGCCGGGAGTTTTGTTCCAATCGTTCTCGAAGTATTGTTTGAAGCCGTTGTCGTTGAGGTGTATCTGCAGAGTGTTCATCTTGTAGTACGACATAAACTTCACGTACTGACGCAACATATGCATGGGGATGTACTTACGACCGCAGTCGAACATGAATCCGCGCATTTCGTAGTCGGGATAGTCGCGGATGATACCTTTGGGAATACTCTGTCCGCTGTTCTGCTCTGCAATCTGCAACAGTGTGCGGGTAGCCCAGAATGCACCCTCCTTTGCAGGAGCTATAATCTCTATTTTGTCGCCTATCTTTATGTTATAACCCTCTTTGTCGAGTTTATTGTCCTTCTTTATATTAAGGACAATATCGCCTTTCTTTCCTTTGCCTGCTACTACTTCGGGGGTAGTGTTGAACATTGCGCTGTAGTCATTGGCGAACTGTACGGCTATCTTTTCGAGCGCTGCATCCTTGGCTGGATATACGATGCGAAGATTCTCACCGGGAGTAAATTGTCCTTCAGCGCCTTTCCATTCGCGCAGTTCAGGAATTACAAAAGGTTTCTCGTTAATCTGCGCCAACGAGGGAAGAGCAATGAACAGTGCTATGATTGCAAGCAGTGTTGTCAATTGTTTTTTCATGGCTATTTGTTTTGGAAAATGTTTCTTATTCGAGTGTTACAAGTATTGCTCCATCAGCTACGGTATCGCCCGCAGAGACAGCAACAGATGCAATTTTGCCGTCGCGGTCGCTGGTTATATTATTTTCCATCTTCATGGCTTCGAGCACGGCTACTGTCTGTCCTTTGGCTACAGTGTCGCCCACGTTTACCTTTACGGAGATTATTACTCCGGGGAGAGGTGTCTTTATGGCATATCCGCCGGCTGTGGATGCGGGGGCAGCAGCAGGCGCTGCAGCGGGTGCTGCCGGTTTGGCCGCCGGTGCAGCGGGTTTCGCAATCACCACAGGCTTGGGAGTTTCGGGTTTCTCCCATTCTACGGTGTAGCTTGTACCGTTTACTTCCACTTGTGCCGTAGTGTCGGATACATCGTTGATTGTTACGTTGTATTCTTCTCCGTTTATCTTATATTTGTACTCTTTCATAGCTTTACTTGTTAAGGTTGTTCCAATGTTTATTTGTGTAGGTTATGGTGAGCACGCCACTTTCGTTGTCGTGTACATTGTCTCCCATGTATGCTGCCAATGCCATTGATATTGCAGCAACAACTTCGTCATATTCAGCAATCTTTGCTTCATCTTCTTCTGTTTTAATTGAAGCACCGTTAAGTTCAGCGAGCATTTCTTCTAAGTTTTGAGCAGTGC
>JAFYLO010000082.1 GCA_017557045.1 Bacteroidaceae bacterium
ATTATGGGCGGCGCTCGGCAGAATAAAACAAGTTTTACTCTGCTCTCGCTGGCACCATAATTCGGGATAAAAAATAAACGAGTTTATTTTGTTCTCCGCTCGGTTTGCACTACTCTGGCTCTCGCCGAAGATAGGCGGCACCTCGGAAGAAAAAATAAACGAGTTTATTTTGTTCTCCGCTCGGTTTGCACTATCTTTGAAAAATTTAATAAGGTATTGTTATAATTGGTATTTAATAACATCAACTCAAAAATTATGGCAGAAGATAAACAGAAGCTGTTCGCAGAATTTCCTCCGATTGCTACCGAAGAGTGGATGAACAAGATAACTGAAGACCTCAAAGGTGCTGATTTTCAGAAGAGACTTGTATGGAGAACAACTGAGGGGTTCGATGTACAACCATTCTATCGCAAAGAGGATATTGACGAAAAAACAAAGCATCTGCATCCGGGAGTATATCCTTTCACACGCGGATGCAAGCAGGATAACAAATGGTTCATAAGACAGGAGATTGCCGAAGATGGTGCAAGCGCTGCCAACGAGAAGGCCAAGAATCTAATCGAAAAGGGATGTACCTCTTTGGGATTTTCAATAAAAGGCAAAGAGGTATCTGCTGCATTTGTAGCCACACTGCTCGACGGCATTGACGCCGAGGGAGTGGAACTGAACTTCAAGGTATGTCCTAAGAAAAGCTACGAATTTGCGGCATTGCTTATAGAATATTACAAGGAAAAAGGATATAAATTCGAAAATTTACGCGGTTGCATCGAATTTGACCCGATAGGTGCGTTGCTCACCAAAGGAAAGAGGATTGACAATTATGCAGAGACAATGGCGAAGCTCGTCGACCTGATGTCGGCACTTCCCGGCTACCGTTGCATTACAGTGGATGCTGCTGCGCTCTGCAACAGCGGAGCATACATTGCCTGCGAACTTGGATACGCACTCGCTTGGGGCAATGAATACATGAACATTCTCACCGGGAATGGCATCCCTGCTTCGGTGGCAGCGAAGAAGATTAAATTCAACTTCGGTGTATCGAGCAATTTCTTCATGGAGATTGCCAAGATACGCGCCGCGCGTATGCTGTGGGCCAATATAGTCAAGGAGTATGAGCCCAACAGCGACGACGATTGCAAAATGGCAGTCCATGCTGTAACATCCACATTCAACCAGACAATTTACGATGCATATGTAAACATACTGCGCGGAGAGACGGAGGCTATGAGTGCTGCCATCGCAGGCGCCGATTCGATAACGGTTACCCCATTCGATGCTGTATACGAAAAGCCTACACACTTTGCCGAACGCATCGCACGCAACCAGCAGCTAATACTGAAGAACGAGAGCCGCCTCGACAGAGTAACCGACCCTGCCGCAGGCTCATATTTCATTGAAAAGCTGACAAGTTCCCTCGCGACAGAGGCATGGAAGCTATTCCTCGACACAGAGGAGAGCGGAGGATTCCTCAACGCCGTAGAGAACAACAGCGTGCAACAGAAGGTCAATGCCGACGGAGAGAGCCGCCGCACTGCTGCCGCACGCCGCAAGGAGATTCTTCTCGGCACCAACCAATACCCCAACTTCAGCGAAACAAGCGGTGGAGCAAGAGCAACAAACACCTGCTCTATTTGCGGAGAGACAAACACTCCCAAAGAGAACACACTCTCGCAGCGCCGCCTTGCCGAAGATTTTGAACAGTTGCGCATAAGCGTGGAGGAGGGAGCGAAACGCCCCAAAGCCTTCATGCTCACAATAGGTAACCTCGCAATGCGACAGGCAAGAGCACAATTCTCGTGCAACTTCTTTGGTGTTGCAGGCTACGAAATAATCGACAACCTCGGCTTTGCAACAGTTGACGAGGGCATAGAAGCCGCGCTGAAGGCAGAAGCAGACATTGTTGTAATCTGTTCGAGCGACGAGGAGTATGCCGAATATGCAATCCCCGCATACGAAAAACTCGCAGGCAGAGCACTCTTTGTAGTAGCAGGCGCCCCTGCATGCAGCGATGAGCTGAAGGCCGCAGGAATAGAGAATTTCATCCACGTACGCGTGAATGTACTGGAGACCTTGAAGGATATAAACAACAAACTTTAGGGAGGTTGCCATGAGAAAGAATTTCAAGAACATAGATATATTTGCCAACACAGGCAACACAACCGGCTGCAACACTGAGTGCAAGACATTCGACACAGCCGAACAGATAAAAGTAAAGCAAGTCTACACAGCGACGGACATCGAAAATATGGAGCATCTTGACTACGCGGCAGGCCTTCCACCCTTCCTGCGCGGCCCCTACTCCATGATGTACGCCTTCCGCCCGTGGACCATCAGACAATATGCAGGATTCTCCACTGCCGAAGAGTCCAATGCCTTCTACCGCCGCAACCTCGCATCGGGACAGAAGGGACTCTCCGTAGCATTCGATCTTCCCACCCATCGTGGGTATAACCCCGACAACGAGCGTGTGGTAGGTGATGTAGGAAAAGCCGGTGTATCAATCTGTTGCATGGAAAACATGAAACAGTTGTTCGATGGCATACCCTTGAACAAGATGTCAGTCTCCATGACCATGAACGGTGCAGTGCTGCCAATACTCGCCTTCTACATAAACACCGCCCTCGAACAGGGCGCAAAGCTCGAAGAACTTGCAGGAACCATACAGAACGATATTCTGAAAGAATTTATGGTGCGCAACACCTACATCTACCCCCCTGCATTCTCCATGCGCATCATCAGCGACATATTCGCCTACACATCGAAGAATATGCCCAAATTCAACTCGATATCAATATCGGGCTATCACATGCAGGAGGCAGGCGCAACAGCCGACATTGAACTTGCATATACCCTCGCCGACGGACTCGAATATGTACGCGCAGGAGTAGCTGCGGGCATCGACATCGACGCATTTGCGCCCCGTCTATCGTTCTTCTGGGGCATAGGCATGAATCCCTTTATGGAGATTGCAAAAATGCGCGCCGCACGTATGCTGTGGGCAAAAATCATCGCCAAGTTCAACCCCAAGAACCCGAAATCGATGGCTCTGCGCACCCATTGCCAGACATCGGGATGGTCGCTCACCGAGCAGGACCCCTACAACAACATAGGACGCACCTGCATAGAAGCGATGGCAGCAGCAATGGGACACACACAGTCGCTGCACACCAATGCCCTCGACGAAGCAATTGCCCTGCCCACCGACTTTTCGGCACGCATCGCCCGCAACACACAGATATACATCCAGGAGGAGACCAACGTATGTAAGGAGATTGACCCGTGGGGCGGCTCATACTACATCGAAAGCCTCACAAAAGAACTTGCCGAAAAGGCATGGGCACTCATCGAAGAGGTCGAACAGTTGGGAGGAATGGCAAAAGCCATAGAGACAGGCATCCCCAAGATGCGTATCGAAGAGGCTGCCGCACGCACACAGGCACACATCGACAACGGTTCTCAGATGATAGTGGGCACAAACGCCTACTGCCTCGATAAGGAAGAGCCCATCGACATACTCGAAATCGACAACACCGCAGTGTTGCAACAACAGCTTGCAGCACTTGAGCGCAACAAGGCTGCCCGCAACGAGGATGAGGTAAAAGCCGCTCTCGACAAACTCACCGCATGCGCTGCAAGCGGCGAAGGCAACCTGCTCGAATGTGCAGTGGAAGCGGCAAGAGTGCGTGCCACATTAGGAGAAATATCAGACGCCTGCGAAAAGATAGCAGGACGCTACAAAGCAGTAATAAGAACAATATCAGGAGTGTATTCGGCAGAAAGCAAACAGGACGAGAGCTTTGCAAGAGCCTGCGCCCTCACAGAAGAGTTCGCAAAGAAGGAGGGACGCCGTCCCCGAGTGATGATAGCCAAGATGGGACAGGATGGTCACGACCGCGGCGCAAAGGTAGTAGCGACAGGCTATGCCGACTGCGGATTCGATGTAGATATGGGACCGCTGTTCCAGACCCCTGCTGAGGTGGCTAAGGATGCAATAGAGAACGATGTGCATGCCATTGGTGTGTCGTCGCTTGCCGCAGGCCACAAGACACTCATCCCGCAGCTCATCGAAGAGCTCAAGCGTCTGGGACGCGAGGATATACTTGTCTTTGCAGGTGGAGTAATACCTGCGCAGGACTACGATTTCCTTTATCGTGCGGGAGTGGTTGCCATCTTTGGCCCCGGAACAAGCGTCACAAAGGCCGCTTGCGAGCTTATGGAGGTATTGTTGCAGGTAATTTAACAGAATTAAGAGGATAGAATGATTCTATGTATAGCTGAAAAGAAAGCCGTTGCCGAGAGCATCGGTCAGGTATTGGGTGCGATTGCTCCGCGCGATGGATTTTTCGAAGGAAACGGATACTGCGTGACATGGGCACGCGGACATCTGTGCACGCTGAAAGAGCCCAACGACTACACAGAGATGTGGCAGCGCTGGAGCCTCAGCAGCCTGCCTATGATTCCGCCCAAGTTCGGCATAAAGCTGATGCCTGAAAAGGACAAGGTGCGCCAGTTCAATATAATAAAGAAACTTATCGAAGGTGCCGATTACATCATCAACTGTGGTGATGCCGCGCAGGAGGGAGAACTAATACAGCGCTGGATAATGCAGAAGGCACAGGCAAAGTGTCCTGTGAAGCGCCTGTGGGTATCATCGCTTACCGAGGAGGCAATAAAAGAGGGATTCGCCACACTGAAAGACCAGTCGGAGTACCAGTCGCTGTACGAGGCAGGACTATGCCGCGCCATAGGCGATTGGCTGCTGGGCATGAACGCTACCCGACTCTACACACTCAAGTATGGCGGCAACCGTCAGGTGCTGTCCATAGGTCGTGTGCAGACACCAACCCTCGCACTGATTGTAAAGCGACAGGCCGAAATAGAAAATTTCGTCCCCAAGCCCTATTGGGAACTTAAGACCAAGTACCGCGAAGTAACATTCAGTGTGGTAGAGGGCAAATTCGAAGAGAAGGAGAAAGCCGAGGAGGCACTGCAAAAAATCTCCGGCGAGCCCTTCACCGTAACCGACATTGCGACAAAAAAGGGCAACGAACTGCCGCCCCGTCTTTACGACCTTACCTCGTTGCAGGTAGACTGCAACAAGAAGTATGGAATGACTTCGGATGTTACATTGCAGACCATACAGTCGCTATACGAAAAGAAGTACACCACATACCCCCGCGTAGATACGACCTATCTGAGCGAGGACATATACCCTAAGTGCGAAGGCATACTCAAGGGTCTCACCGATTATCAGACGCTTACAGCACCGCTCATCGGCAAGCCCCTGCTTAAGTCGAAGAAGGTGTTCGACAACAAGAAGGTTACAGACCACCATGCAATCATCCCCACAGGGGTGCGTCCGCAGGCGCTTACCGATAACGAGAAGAAGGTGTACAGTCTTGTTGTGACACATTTTATCGCAATCTTCTATCCCGAATGCAAGTTCAGTACCACAACAGTGCTTGGCGAGAGTGGTGGAGTGAAGTTCAAGGCAACAGCTAGGCAGATTACCGACCCGGGATGGCGCGTGGTCTTTGCTCAGGAACCGGCTGACAGCGACAAGGAAGATAAGGAAGAGAAGAACGAACTGATGCCTTCGTTCACAAAAGGCGAGAGCGGTCCTCACATGCCCGAACTTGCCGAGAAATTTACCCAGCCTCCCAAACCTTATACAGAAGCTACGCTGCTAAAGGCAATGGAAACCGCAGGCAAGACCGTTGACGACGAGGAACTTCGCGACCTTTTGAAGGAGAACGGAATAGGCCGCCCGTCAACCCGCTCAGATATTATAAAGACACTTTTCAAGCGCAACTACATACGCAACGAGAAGAAGAATATCATTGCAACACCCACAGGTGTTGAGCTGATAGGAATAATACGCAACGAGTTGCTGAAGAGTGCCGAACTTACCGGACAGTGGGAGAAGAAGCTGCGCGACATCGAGCGCCACAGCTACGAAGCCAAACAATTCATAGCCGAACTGAAGGAGATGCTCATAGAGGTGGTAAACTCTGTACTCAGAGACAACACGGCAATGGGAAGATAAACAGGAACAGTTGACATCACTCCCGACCAACTGCAATGGACTTCAACTGCTCCTTCTGCCACTCGCTCAGGCGGAAGCTCTCACGCGCCTTCCGCAAAGTCATGCGAAGCAGAGTCGCGTCAAATCTGCCCGAAGAGAGATAGGGAAAAGCTGCGTCCCACTGTTTGGCGAGCGCGGTTGCAAAATACCATGCAACGGCCATACGCACATAATAGTCCCCGGTAACGGCCGAAGATACATCGTCGAACATTGAGGGGCGGAACTTCTCGTCAAGGAAAAAGCGCATGGCATTGACAATGCCGAAGCGGCGGGTGTAAAGATGGTCGCTACCCATGCACTCGTGCAAAAAGGGATATACGGCATCGGGGTATTTCGAGAACCCCTTAACGACAAACTGGTCGCATACAGCCCAATTGTCGACAAAAGGCAAGAAAAGCCCCACCCTTCCGACACTCTCCTCTATCGTCATTTTTTTTATCCCAAGAATAAAGGCATGGAGAAGATTCTCCTCGAAACTGTCATGCGGCAGGCGGTTCAAAAACGGTTCCTCGCCACCCGCCCGCACAATCTCTTTGGCAAGCAGACGCAGAGCGGGTGTGCGCACTCCAATAATATAACCCTCGCTCATTCCCGGAATAAGTTTGCGGGTAAAAGCAGCATAATCCTCATCGCACAGAGCAAGAATACGCCGTTTAATATCTTCAATTTCCATAGTCAACAGATTTTAATGCCAAGATAAGACAAAAATCCGGTATTTTTCACTAACTTCGCAAATATAGAATTATTGTTCAAGAAAATTTAAACAGTTTCTTAAACAGTTTCTTAGTACATGAACCTAAAATCAACCCTAATTTAATAACACACAAACAATCTACAGATGAAGAAATTTCTTTCATTGGCAGTGATAGCACTCATGGCAGTGCTCACTGTATCGGCTCAAAAGACAGCCACTCTCTCTTCACCCTCGGGCGAGATTAAGGCCAATGTAAGCATCGAAGACCAGAAACTCTACTACTCAGTGGAGTTCGGCGGCAAAGAGGTGCTCGCAAAAATGCCCATCGCCATGAAGTTCAGCAACGGTGTTGTTGCAGGTGAAAAAGTAAAATCGCTCAAGCCCAAGACAAAAACCGTCGAAGAGGTATTTGAGCCTACAATCGCCGTGCGCACAAGCAAGGCCGACATGAAGTACAACGAAAGTACATTCAACTTCGGAAAATACTCTGTAATTTTCCGCCTCTACGACGACGCGGTAGCCTATCGTTTCGTAACACGTTTCGGAAAGAAGGAGATTAACGTAATCGACGAGACCGTTGCCTACAACTTCGTGAACGACAACAAGATTCTCTTCCCCGAAGAGGGTTCAATGTACACACATCAGGAGCGCAAGTTTATTGACACAACAGTGGGCGCAATCGCAAAGGATAAGTTTGCCAGCCACCCCATGCTTGCAACAGACAACGGCGTGCGCATAATCATCACCGAGGTTGACCTCGAAAGCTACCCCGGCGTTTACTATCAGAAGGGCGAGGGCAACACATTCAAGGGTATTTTCCCCGCCTACGCACTTGAGACAGAGAAGCGCTCCGACCGCGACATGGTTGTAACCAAGAGAGCCGACTTTATCGCAAAGACAACAGGCAACCGTTCATACCCCTGGCGTGCCGTTGTTATTGCCGACAAGGACACTGAGCTTCTTGAGAGCAACACACTCTACGCACTCGCAGCACCCTCACGCATCGAGGATACATCATGGATCAAGCCCGGTAAGGTTGCTTGGGACTGGTGGCACAACTGCTCGCTCACAGGCGTTGACTTCCGCTGCGGTGTAAACACACAGACCTACAAATACTTCATCGACTTTGCATCAAAGAACGGTATTGAGTATATCGTTCTCGACGAAGGATGGTACGACATCAACAAGACTGTGCTTGACATAGTACCCGAAATCGACCTTGCAGAACTCATCAGCTACGGTAAGCAGAAGAACGTAGGCATCATCCTTTGGATGACATGGTTGGGACTCGAAGAGAAGATGGACGAGGCTCTTCCCAAATTCAAGGAGTGGGGCGTAAAAGGTTTGAAGATTGACTTCATGCAGCGCGACGACCAGTGGATGGTTGAGTGGTACTACAACACTGCCAAACGTGCAGCCGACCTTCAGTTGCTCGTTGACTACCACGGCTCATACAAGCCCACAGGTATCACACGCACATTCCCCAACATGCTTACCTCAGAGGGTGTTTACGGTGGCGAGCAGAACAAGTGGACCGACGACCTTTCACCCGAGCACAATGTTACTCTCGCATTCACCCGTATGGCTTGCGGTCCTATGGACTACACTCCCGGTGCTATGCGCAACTCAAAGAAGGGCGAATTTGTTGAGCGTTACTACATCCCCATGTCTCAGGGTACACGTTGCCACCAGTTGGGTATGTATGTTGTGTTCGAGTCTCCCTTGCAGATGCTCTGCGACCGTCCCACAAACTACGAGAAAGAGGGTGACATGATGAAATACCTCGGCCCGGTTCCCACAACATGGGACGAGACACACGCTCTCGACGCTGCTGTAGGCGACTACATCATCATGGCACGCCGCAACGGCAACAAATGGTGGATGGGCGGTATGACCGACTGGACTTCACGCAAGAAGGAGGTTACACTCGACTTCCTCGAAGCAGGCAAGGAGTACAAAATGACCATTTGGGAAGATGGTGTAAACGTACACAGAGACGCTGAGGACTACAAGATGAGCACACGCAAGGTACGTAAGGGCGACAAGGTTCAGATTAACTTTGCTCCCGGCGGTGGCTTTGCTGCTACAATCGAATAACAGCCCAATAGCGAAGAACAATATTGACGGCAGCGCCCTAATGGCGCTGCCGTTTTTTTTTGCAAAGAAGGGGCCTTAAGGGCCTTAAGGGCTTTAAGGGCCTTAAAGGCTTAAAGACCCTAGAGACCTTAAAGACCCTAGAGACCCTAAAGACCCTAGAGACCCTAGAGACCCTAAAGACCTTAGAGACCCTAAAGCCCTTAAAAACCTTAGCAAGTTCAAAGAACAAAGTCGGCAGAAGATTGTTTTATATTCCGGCACACAATGCGCCGAGTATAAAATAAACAATTTATGGATGCTGCAAAATTTAAGAGAGAACTGCTGGAAGTCCAATCGGAGCTTCACCGCTTCGCATATAAACTGACAGCCGACAGAGACGAGGCGAATGATCTTTTGCAAGAAACATCACTAAAGGCACTCGACAACATGGATAAGTATATGCCCGACACCAATTTCAAAGGGTGGGTGTACACAATCATGCGTAACATTTTCATCAACAACTACCGCAAAGTGGTGCGCGACCAGACATTTGTCGACCACACCGACAATCTCTACCACATCAACCAGACTCAGGAACTTGAGGCAGAATCTATCGAGAGCAATTATGACATCAAGGAGATACGCCGCGCAGTGAACAGCCTGCCAAGTGAGTACAGGATACCATTTGCAATGCACATTTCGGGATTCAAATACCGCGAGATTGCCGAAAAGCTATCCCTGCCACTGGGCACAGTGAAAAGCCGCATTTTCTTTACCCGGCAGCGTCTGCAATCGCAACTGCACGACTTTATTGCATAAAGCTAATTGCGTTCAAGGTCGTAGGAGAGCTGCAACATACCCACAAGCCTGTCGTAACGGCCACCAAAATCGCGGTGGTATATCATTATGAGATACTCATTTTCGGTACTGTAAAAATCACCCTCGGCGCGGGCTGTAACACCCTTATGCCCGCCACGGGGCACCCACAGATAGTGATAGTTGTAGAGCCCCAACTTAAGCAGTTGGACGGTGCGGTAAACGCCCTCGCTGTCGTCGTAATGCAAGCGGTTGTGCGGGCCGAAAAAGCCACCGTTGAAGTCGCCGCAAAGATAGTAGTCGCCCTCGCCGTCGTACGGAGCATCGAGAGTAAAATGCACCGCGGCATAATCGGCCTCAATCGGGTGGCCCATACCCTGAAGGGTGTTTATGAAATAACGGCCGTTCTCATCGCGGTCGCTTGTGTGGGTAGGGCGCATGTCGTCCACATAAAGTTGAGCATGGAAATAAGGCTCGGCATACTCCACACGGTCGACATTCTGTCCGGGTGCGTAAGGGTCGGTAAGTTCGAAGCGGCGATACTCGTTGCCACCTTTGAATATAAGATTTTCGTTGTAGACATACTGCAACGAGGTACCGGTAATGTATGTAGGCTTAATGCCGCTGACACAGTTGTCGGGGCGACGATTCTGATATATCACGGGCTTTATGTCAGTCGCAGGAGACATTATATTGTATCCTCCCACATGAACATCGAACGACAGTTGCTGATGCGACTCGTTGGTATCGACATCCGTATTTCCGCTGATTTTTGCCGAGATTTTCAGTCGCGGTTCAAGTACAGCAAAGGCAAATACCGCAACCGCAGCATCCGAGTCGTCGTCGATAATTTCGAGTTTGTAATTTCCCGATGCCTTGAGGCGGACATCATCATTGGGAAGCGCAAAGGTGTAATGTGTATACAGTTGAGTGGTGTTCACCGAATTTTCCCAATCATCGATAGGACGGTCGTTGAATCCGTCAAGATAGTCAATCTGATGCAATTCCGATGGCGTCCAATCGGAGTTGCAATGCGTCAACCGATAGGTGAAACGCTTGTACTTATGCGAAAGTTCGTCGAAAGAAAAGAACAGTTCATCGTCGCTGCCGAGGGTAAGCACGGCAGGCTTAGACCAATCGTCGTTGAGCACCATCTGCAACGACGCGATATTCGCCGACAGCGACCGCGAAAATTGAGCCGCAACAATCGACGAAAGGGACAAAAAAGCTGTCAGTAAAAGTAGTTTCTTCATCACATACAACAAATTTCGCCACGAAGATAATACAACGGAGCATTATTACAAAATAAGTTTGTATCTTCGTGGTAAATCTCAAAGAAATACAACCCACCATGAAAAACATAATTCTTATACTCGCAACACTTCTTACAATCTCCACGCAACTGCACAGCCGCAACATACACTACACTGCCGACGACAGCATAAAGGTGGTAAAGATGCTTCAACGGCTTAAGCCAATAAGAAAAAGCGACACCGGCAAACTGTTGCTCGAAGCAGGCAAGCTCTTCCTCGGAACACCTTACGTAGGCGGTACGCTCGACAGGGAGAAAAGCGAAAAACTGACAGTAAACATCAGCGAAGTGGACTGCTCGACATTTGTAGACCAAGCACTTGCGCTTGCGCTCACCGTAGGCGAGGGGAAATGCGATTTTTCCGCATTCTGTAAAAACCTCGAAAAGGTGCGCTACCGCAACGGCATCTGCAACGGATACGAGAGCCGTCTGCACTACTTCAGTTGGTGGGTGGCAGATGGCGAAAAGAGGGGCATCGTGCGCGAACTTTCGGGAAAAGCCTTCAAAGAAAGCCAGAAACTCGACCTCGGCTTTATGAGCAGAAACCCCGACAAATATATGCAACTCAATGGCGACAGCATACTCACAGCCAAAATAGCAGAATACGAAAAGCCGTTCAGGAACATAACCTGCCCCTACATCCCCAAGCACTTGCTCGCGCATAGCGCAAAAAGGCTTCCCGTACGAAACGGCGACATCATAGCCATAGTAACCACAATAAAAGGGCTTGATGTAACACATCAGGGAATAGCCGTATGGCAAGATGGTAAACTGCATATGCTGCACGCATCCTCAAAAGAGAAAAAAGTGATACTCGACAGAATATCACTTCACGACTACCTTGCACCGCGAAAATCGGCGCCCGGCATAAGAGTAGTAAGAGTAATGTAAAGCAAGATAAGCTACCTACGCTCCCTCAGCCTTATAGCATAGACATAAGTGAGCAGAATCACATTCATCAGCAAAGCGTATATAATTGCAGGAATGGCAACCTCACCGCTATTGAAGATAAACGGAGAGACAGCTATGGCAATGGCTTGAGCCGCATTCTGCATACCCACCTCAATGACAATGGTGCGCCGTATATCCTTGCCGAATCCGCACAGACGCGACAACAATGAGCCTGCAAGCAATGCCAATATTATCAATAGAGCGGCAGCAACACCAAGAACAGCAAAATTGGCAATAATCTCCTCGGTGTACTGCAAGAAGAATACCAACGCCAATAACATCAACGCCGGAAAAGCTACCTTTCCAAGCCCCTTATTGACCTTGCGTGCCGCTTCGGGAGCCAAGCATTTGAACATGAATCCCGCCAGCATGGGTACAAGAAAAACCACAAGATTCTGCACAAGCAGTTTACCCACAGGAAGTTCCATATTCACCCCTGCCTGCTCCGACACGAACGACGACACAAAGCCCATAATCACAGGAATGGTAAACAGAGTAATCACACTGCTCAGTGCCGTAAGAGTAACAGAAAGCGCCACATTACCCTTTGCCAACAACGAAAACACATTCGAGGAGCTACCGCCCGGACAGCATGCCACAAGCACAAGGCCTATGAAATATTGCGGCGGAAGACTAAACAGCACAGCTACCCCAAAAGCAATCAGCGGAAGAAAGAGAAGTTGCCCCACCATTCCCACAAAAACCGCACGCGGATCTCTTACAACATCCCCAAAAGCCTTCTTATCAAGTTCCGTTCCCAAAAGAAACATCAACACGATAAGAATAGGCATCACAATCCAAACAGTATTCATAAAAAAACAATATTTTTTGAAGTTTCTTTCTTACAAAACACTAAAAGCATCAGGTATACGCCCAAAACAAAACGCAAAAATAATACAAACAGGTGAAACCACAAAAAAACATCGACACCATCCTTTGCATCCAAAATCACACATATACAACATTGCTTATAAGCCAAAAAAACACTAAATTTGCACTCTGGTAACATCACACAAGTATGACAGAGAAAGAAGATATAGTATTTTCGCGCAACACGGTGGAATTTGTAACAGTAGCCGCCGAATATTGCGCTTTCATCGAACGCGCCAACGAACACAACCGTAAGGAGTTCACAGACACCATGCTCAAACTCCTGCCGTTGCTCTACATAAAAGCACAGATGCTCCCCGAAGACGAGCCAATAAGCGAAGATGGACTCGAAATATTCGTAACCGAGGACAGCTACGAAATAATCCGCCTCAATCTGCTCGACCTCTTCGGCGAAGCGGATGCCTACCTCGATGTATTTGTCGCAGACATGAAATACAGCGACACCCCAATAACCAAAAGCATCTCCGAAGACCTTGCAGACATTTATCAGGACGTGAAGAACTTCGTAACCCAATTCCAATTGGGCATCAACGAGACCATGCACGACGCAATACTCGAATGCCGCGAACACTTCCGTCTCTATTGGGGCCAAACTCTCGTAAACACCCTCCGTGCCCTGCACGACCTGCACTACAACATACCTGACGAAGAAGAAGAGGGCAACCAGCACGACCATGAAGATTTTTAAGCCCACGATAGAAAAAAGCGAAGTAGCCACACTGCCAACAGCACAATTCGAAGGCCGCATCATAACCATCGACACCCCAATGAATGCCGACAAGGTGGCTTTTGCTCTCTCCCGCGAGAAGGCAATAGGCATTGACACAGAGACGCGTCCCGCATTCCGCAAGGGTGTCCACCACAAAGTATCACTGCTGCAACTATCCACGGCTGACACCTGTTTCCTTATCCGTCTGTGCCGCACAGGGCTCACAGACAGCCTCATGGCATTGCTGGAAAATGAAGAGATAAAAAAGATTGGTGTATCGCTGCACGATGACACCCAAGCCCTAATGAAACTCCGCCGCTTCACCCCCGGCAGTTTCATCGACCTGCAGAAAGAGGTACCCCGATACGGCATCGAAGAGATGAGTCTGCAAAAGATATACGCAATAATCTTCGGAAAGAAAATATCCAAGAGCCAACGTCTCACCAATTGGGAAGCCGATGTACTCACCGACAAGCAGAAACTATACGCAGCCACAGACGCATGGGCCTGCCTCGAAATATACCACCACCTTAAACAGATATAAGACTAAGATAGAAATATGGAAAAATCCGTAATACTGAAAAAAGGCAAAGAAGAATCACTCCAGCGTCGCCACCCATGGATATTCTCCGGCGCAATACAACGCATAAACGGCAAGCCCGAAGAGGGCGACCTTGTAACCGTTTACACCAACGACAACAAATTTATCGCACGCGGCCACATACAAGTAGGCAGCATAGCTGTCAGAGTGCTCACATTCAACGACGAGCCTATTGACCACAACTTCTGGAAACAGCGCATAGCCACTGCATACGAAATGCGCCGCAGCATAGGAATCGCGTCGCGCGAAGACAACGACACCTACCGTCTCGTACACGGCGAGGGCGACAACCTCCCCGGCCTTGTGATAGACATTTACAACGACACAGCCGTAATACAGGCCCACAGCGTAGGAATGCACGTCAACCGCGCAGAAATAGCAGCCGCACTCTCCGAAACCCTCGGCGAGAGAATAAACAGCATATACTACAAGTCGGATACCACACTCCCCTACAAGGCCGACCTCAATCAGGAGAACGGCTACCTCATGGGCAAAAGCGCGAACGACACAGCCACCGAATACGGACTTAAATTCCACATCGATTGGCTCAGAGGACAGAAGACAGGCTTCTTCATCGACCAGAGAGAGAACCGTGTCCTGCTCGAAAAATACTCAAAAGGACGCAAACTGCTCAATATGTTCTGCTACACAGGCGGATTCTCGATATACGCACTTCGCGGCGGTGCCGAGCTTGTGCACTCTGTCGACAGTTCGGCAAAGGCCATAGACCTCACCAACGCAAACGTAGCCCTCAACTTCCCCGACGACAAGCGCCACACAGCCTATGCCGAAGATGCTTTCGACTACCTCGACAAGATGGGCGACAACTACGACCTGATAATACTGGACCCTCCTGCCTTTGCAAAGCACCGCGACTCGCTTCGCAACGCCCTCATCGGCTACCGCCGTCTCAACGCAAAGGCAATAGAAAAGATAAAACCCGGAGGAATAATCTTCACATTCTCCTGCTCACAGGCTGTAAGCAAGGAAAACTTCCGCACCGCAGTCTTCACAGCCGCAGCAATGGCCAAGCGCAACGTGCGCATACTCCATCAGCTGACACAGCCTGCCGACCACCCGGTAAACATCTACCACCCGGAAGGAGAATACCTAAAGGGACTTGTGATTTATGTAGAATAGAATATTAAGGATTCCAAGGTCCCTAAAGACCTTAAAGACCTTAAAGTCTTTAAAGCCCCTAAAAGCCCTTTGACTCCCGGCATAAAGGCGCACCTTTATGCCGGGAGTCATAATTATAAAAGTTTTGCTAACATTTTTTTATTCAGTTTACACAAACAAGGCTTGCCGAACTCTCCTATTTACATTAAATTTGCAGAGATATACAAATACCTTAACAACAGCATGGGCAGAATACTCGCCATAGACTACGGAAAGAAACGCACAGGACTCGCAGTAACCGACGAATTACAGATTATCGCCGGAGGGCTTACCACGGTCGACACCGTCAGCCTCATCGATTACATCACTTCATACACAGCAAAGGAAAAGGTCGAAAAAATCATTGTAGGCCTGCCCAAGAAGATGAACAACGAGTACTCCGAGAATATGGTACGCATAGAGCCATTTGTCAACCGTCTGCGCAAATTGCTACCTGCAATTCCCATTGAATACTACGACGAACGGTTCACCTCGCAACTCGCCCAACGCACTATAATAGAGGCAGGAATCAAGAAAAAGGCCCGTCAGAACAAAGCACTTGTCGACGAAATAAGCGCCGTAATAATCCTGCAATCATATCTCGACAGCCGACAATACAACAGACAGATATAAAAGACAACAACCATGATACTACCTATTTACCTCTACGGCCAGCCCGTACTCAGAAAGACAGCGACAGACATTGACGCCGACTATCCCGATCTTCAGGAACTCATAAAGAACATGTTCGAAACAATGTGGAATGCCGAAGGCATCGGTCTCGCAGCGCCCCAGATAGGCCTGCCTATCCGCCTTGTGGTAATCGACCTCGACCCTCTCGCCGATGAAAATCCCGAATTCAAGGAGTTCCGCCGCGTCTACATCAATGCACACATAATTGAAACCTCTGAAGAGACATCTTCAATGGAAGAGGGTTGCCTTAGCGTACCCGGTATCCACGAGAAGGTTACCCGTCCCGAACGCATCAGAGTACAGTACCTCGACGAAAACATGCAGGAGCACGACGAATGGGTAGAAGGCTTCCTCGCAAGAGCCATGCAACACGAATTTGACCACCTTGAGGGCAAAGTATTCGTTGACCGTCTCAGCCCCCTGCGCCGACAGATGAACAAGAACCGTCTGATGAATCTGTTGCGCGGCAAGGCACAATGCACATACAAAACAAAGAGAACAGCACGATGAAGTACAGGAGAGCAGTACTTCTTCTCACAGCCATCATCATAGCGTTCGGTGCAAAAGCTCAGCTCAACACCGAACGCCTGATGATTATAGGCCGCAACGCACTCTACTTCGAAGACTACGTACTCTCCATCAGATACTTCAACATGATAATAGGCGTCCGTCCGCGCATGAGCGAACCATACTTCTACCGCGGACTGGCAAAATACAACCTCGACGACTATAAAGGCGCCACCGGCGACCTCACACTCTCCATAGAGCGCAACCCCTACATTGCAAAATATTACCAGTTGAGAGGCCTGTGCCACGCAAGAATGGAGCAATACGACAGCGCACAGACAGACTTCAGGAAAGCCATCAGCTACGAACCGCAGAACATAAATCTGTGGAACAATCTCATTGTCACAGCCATACAACAGGAACAATGGGACAATGCAGATGCCATGCTCGACACTGCAACCACCTATGCTCCACGCAACGCTAACCTCCACCTGATGCGTATGCAGGTCTCCCTGAAAAAGAGCGACACCATCAGCGCCCGCAAGTGGGTGGACAAAGCCATACAGCTCGACCGCTACTCTTCCGACGTCTATCAGGCCCGCGCAATGCTCAGGGCACAAACCGAGCAATACGACAGTGCCGAGACCGACATCAGCCGCGCCATAGAACTGATGCCCGACCGCGGCTCATACTACATCAACCGGGCACTCATCAGATACCACCGCGAAAATCTGCGCGGAGCATTGGAAGACTATGACCTCGCCCTCACAGCCGAGCCCGGCAACCTCATAGGACACTACAACCGCGGTCTTCTACGCGCACAGGTAGGCGACGACAACCGCGCTATCGAAGACTTTGACATTGTACTGAAAAGAGACGAAGATAACGCCCTCGCGCGCTTCAACCGCGCCCTTTTGCGCGAACGCACCGGCGACCTCGGCGGAGCCATCGAAGACTACACCATTGTACTGAAGGAATACCCCGAATTCGAATACGGCTACCACTGTCGCGCAAATGCCCGCCGTAAATACGGCGACAACAAAGGCGCCACAGACGACGAGACATGGCTGCTCAAACGGCAGATAGAGCAATACAACAACAGCCGCAAAGGCAAGAAGAGCAACAAAGCCGAAAACGAAGAAAAAGAGGAAAAGACACGCAAAAAGTCCGACCGCAACGTACGCAACTACAACAAAGTGGTAGTTGCCGACAACGACGACGACAAAGAATACCTCAACACCTACCGCGGCAAGGTACAGAACCGCAAAGTGGAGATACGCCTCGCACCCATGTTCGCAGTATCCTACTACGAAAAGCCGCACGAAATTGGCGAAGCATTGCAATACTACAAACCACTTGCCGACACAAACATCCGCCAGTTGCTCCCCTACACCACACTGCTCACAAACAACGAGCGCGCACTGAGCGAAAATGAGGTACAACGCCACTTCGACAACATAGACAAACACTCGAAACTGATAGCCGATGCTCCGGAAGTATTCTCCCACCGTCTCGCACGCGCCCTCGACTACTATCTTGTATCGGACTTCAGCGCATCGCTCGACGACCTGAACGTAGCCCTCGCACTCGACAGCGAGGATCTGTGGCTCGCCTACTTCATCCGCGCCACCGTACGTTGCAAGATACTCGAATCGGAAGCAATGAACAAGGAATTCGACAACGATGCCCCCGCCCTGCATACAGGGAAAGAGGAGGCTAACCTCGACTACAACCTTGTGTGCAACGACCTTACACAGGCAATAACCATAATGCCCGACTTCTCGTATGCCCTCTACAACCGTGGCAACATATATGCCCGCATAGGCAACTACAAATCGGCAATAGCCGACTACAGCGAAGCAATAAAGAACGCGCCCGATTTTGCCGAAGCATACTTCAACCGCGGACTCGCATATATCTACACCGGCAAAAGCAGCGATGGTATCGCCGACCTGAGCAAGGCAGGCGAGCTTGGGCTATATACAGCATACAACATTATCAAACGTTTTAAGGATAAATAAGAATATGGAAACAAGCATAGCATTAGGATTCCTTATACCCTTTTTGGGAACAGTGCTCGGCGCTGCAACGGTGTTCCTTTTCCGCAAGGAAATATCAGACCGTACACAGAAAGCAATGCTCGGCTTTGCATCCGGTGTGATGGTGGCAGCCTCATTCTGGTCGCTTCTGCAACCGGCAATAGAGATGTCAATGAAGGATGGCGGCGCAATGGGAATACTCCCCGTACTTGGAGGCTTTATCGCAGGCATGGGATTTCTGTTGTTGCTCGACACAATCATCCCCCACCAGCATATAGACGGCACGCAGTCCGAGGGTCCGAAATCAACCCTCACACGCTCATCGAAACTGATGTTGGCCGTGACGTTGCACAACATTCCCGAAGGAATGGCCGTAGGAGTGGTATTTGCAGGAATGTACACCGGAGAGATTGCACTCACACTTGCCTCGGCATTCGCCCTGTCGATAGGAATGGCGGTGCAGAATATACCCGAAGGGGCAGTTGTTTCAATGCCTCTGAGAGCCGAAGGCTACAAACGGGGAAAGACCTTCCTCTTCGGAGCACTATCAGGAGTTGTAGAACCTATAGCAGCAACAGCCACACTGCTCTTCCTCGAATACACAGTACCCGCAATGCCTCTGTTGCTCGCATTCTCGGCAGGCGCCATGCTCTACGTGGTGGTCGAAGAGCTTATACCCGCATCGCAATCGGGCAAGCACAGCAATCTTGGTACAATAGGATTCGCCATAGGATTCGCACTGATGATGGTATTCGATGTAATACTTGGATAAAATTTGGCAATAATATAGCAGTTGACCCACGATTTTAGGGTTAACTGCTGTTTTTATCTAGTAATCAATCATTTACTAGTGTAAAAATTTGGCTATTCAAGATTTTTTTCGTATATTAGCTATAGAGTTAAGAAAACGAAGAAGATATTATGATAGATTTCCGCAAGTTCAACCACATCATTTCACTTACAGCATACTTCAATTCCGAAGAGAAATGTAAGCAAGCAATCATCGAAAGCAGATGGACTGACGGTGATGTTGTTTGCCCTTATTGTGGTGAACACCATTGCGTGAAAAGAACGGATAGCAAATTCCGTTGCAAGGCTTGTAGAAAGAACTTCTCTTGCCTTGTAGGTACTATCTTTGAGAATACCAAACTACCACTTATCAAGTGGTTCATTGCTATGTACTTCATTTCTTCTAACAAGAAAGGTGTAAGCAGTTATCAGTTGAGCCGTGACATTGATGTTACACAGTCTACCGCTTGGTATATGTTGCAAAAGATTCGTTTGCTCTATCCCCAAAGCGATGCTGATGCCTTTGAGGGTACAGTTGAGTGTGATGAGGTATATATCGGTGGCAAGGAGAAGTGGAAACACAAATCTATGCGTACACCTCATACACAAGGTCGTTCTACCAAGACAAAGACTCCTGTCTTTGGTATGATGGAGAGAAGCACCATTGTCAACGCCAATGGTGAAGTTGAGAACATTACCAATGTTCACGCTTTCGTTGTCGAGAACACCAACAAGGCAACTTTACAGCCAATTATTCAGCAGTTCGTTGTTGAGGGTTCAAGAGTGATTACTGATGAACTGAACGCTTATAACGGATTGAGTGAATTGGGATATGCTCATGCCATTGTTAATCATGGTGCAGAGGAATATGCTCATGGCGTCATCTTCACCAATTCCATTGAGGGGTTTTGGAGTCACTTCCGTAGAATGATTGCTGGATGCTATCACGATGTTTCGGATGCTCATCTTCAGTCCTACATCAACGAGGCTGTGTATCGTTGGAATACACGAAAAATGGACGAATCAGAACGATTCGCCCATATGTTTGAAATGTCCATCGGACTTGTCCGTAGATGGACTGATATTAAGCAAGGATTGATGGCTGCTTAATTATTTCTTTGCTTTGTCCATTGCTCTTAATTCTCTATTTAAAGAACCCTTTGTATGTAATTTTTGAGTATCTGGATTACGACCATCAAACTTATGTTTTATTTCAAAATCATTAGCACCTCTTTTTATAGTTTCAAAATCAGCAGTATCTCTTGGTATTTCTCGTTGTACCCATCTTGACAAACGTTTATCAGATGGAGTTAACTTATGTTCATGTTCTTTACTATTATGTTTATGCCAAGCTATTTCAGTATCAAACAGTTTTCGATTTTTTGACATTTTGTCTTTATCCTTGTCAATTAATTTCATTGCATAATCTTTATGTCTTTTTGCATATTCATTTTCAGCCGCTTTTAAAACAGTTTTATATGCAACGTCTCCACTACGATAATCGGTTTCAAAATCTTCAAGACCATATGTTTTCCCGTTTATTATATCTTCAAGTTCGTTATCATCTAAATAAGGTATTTGAGATACAATTTTTTGTTCATCCTTATATGCCCAAGATTCTTTCAATACATTATTTACAGATTCCTTAATAATTCTGCGTAAATCACTTTCTGTGAGTCTAATTACTTGTTTCTTTGCCATATATATATTATATGTTTTTATTTTTATTATTTTCGTATAACAATAAATAGTTCATTGATTGGAAAATGAGTTGTTTTTCTCATAAATTTTGTGTATATTTGAACATATAAGATATTTATAATTAAATAGAGTAAGAAATGGATAAATTACATCTAATAAATGAAATTGGTGATAAGATTACCGTAGAAGCCAAAGATTTTGAAAATAATAAAAAACAACTAAACGAAACCACAAACTCCAATTATCACATTGATGTTGACTGGTATTTGGCTAATGGTTATAGTTTGGCTGAAGATATGTTTAGGAGAATAGAAAATGGTATTAATAAATAACAATATAGAAAATGTATTAAATAGAATTTTATTGGTCAAGGTTGCTTATAAAGGAACAATACCCTCATTATATACCGAAGCGAAAACGGCACTTGCTCAACTAGACGAATCCATAACTACCGTCAAAGCATCTGCTGTCAACAACGCACCTTTTGCTTGGAAAAGAGACAATGCACTTGTGTTGCGTGTAGGAAACCTCATGTTTTCTTATTACAAGGATTTTGATGAGTATGGAAATGTGATAGTTCTTGTTAATGAGGTTGCAGAAGACGGCAAAATTGTTACAGAGAATGCACCAAAATCTATAATTGCATTGATGGAAAGAATAGATAATCTTTACCGAAATAACAAATAATAAAGTGTAGCCAATGAATGACTACACTTCTTTTTTTTATCTTCTTGGGTCAACTGCTATATTATTGCCTAAAATTTAAAATATGTAAGCGCATCACAGATGCTGATATTCAAAGCATCCGCATTGCAAATGCGGATGGACCGGGGGAGTTCAAAACATAAGCAGAATAAAAATTTACCGGACACTAATAATATAAATTATTGAAGGATAGAGTGTCCAATATCGAATTAACGTTAATTTCCCGTCCCTTCGCGTTTGTAACGCGAAGTATTGAGTATAAGCATCTGTGATGCGCTAAAATAAAACCTATTATGAATCTATGCACATCGGTCTTAGTTTATGTAGGTTCTTGGATTATATAAGCGCATTGTAAATGCTGGTACTCAAAGCATCCGCATTGCAAATGCGGAAGGACAGAAAAGGCTAATGTTGCAATGACAAACCTCACCTACAACATAGCACGTTTAACACAAATTTATAGATACCATAAAGGGTGGATAACTGCGTAAATGTCAAAGTTTATACTATTTACATTCAACGCGTTACCCTCCCCCAAAAAAGCACTGAAATTTGCGTAAAAATTAGAAAAAGTTTTGCTAAATTTGCGAAAACAAAATCACATTAGCGGTAGGCTTAAAGAGGTTCTGACTACTCGCTGATGAAAAAATGAATTTATAGAACCTCCCTAAAAAAATCAACCATTATGAAAATTAAAAATATAGAAGATTTCACATTGGAAGAGTGCAGAGAATATCTGAATAGTAAATCTGAAGGCGAATTATCAGAAAAGGTTACTGAGCGGTTGAAGTATCTGCAGAACCTCGAAAAATCACAAAAAGGTAATATTGGTACTCCCGTCTTTATATCGTTGGATGAACTTGCAAAAAATCCAAAATATGCGTATGCAAACAAGTTTAACTGGAATTACTTTATAAAAGTAATGCTAACATTTTTACCTGTATTGATAATAATAGCACTTGCTATTGCAAAAAAGGATGGAATTGCAGCGGAGGTGGCGATAGGTATTGCCCTCCTTCTTGCATTGCCTATTATTGCGTATACGATAGCATACTGCTCGCAAAAAATCGCATTCGATGTTGAAGATACAGAATCAGAGTATAAGATTGTTAGAGCCTCAATATCGTATATGGGGATAATTCGTTATACTAATAATAGAGCGATTACTGTAGCCGCTGTGAGATATGATAAAATTGTATATTTAGGCGATGGCACTTATCTGTTGAAAAAAAAAGACAAAAAGGGACTTTTGAATGTTCTTTCTTTCCCAGCACAGTGGGTACACCCAATGGATACTTGCGAAATATCTTGGGAAAATAATATTATAAGTATTTCAAAAAAAGGACATATAATTAAGAAAATATCAACGAGAGGATTTAAATATGAAATTTAAGAATATTGAAAATTTTACATTAGAGGAATGTCAAGAATATCTAAATACTCATCCTGATGGACCTGAACGATCTGCGGTAGAAGATAGGTTGGACACTATCCTACATCAAAAGCGGTACCCGTCCCTTCGCGTTTGTAACGCGAAAGATTGAATATAAGCATCTGTGATGCGCTAAAATAAAACCTATTATGAATCTATGCACTTCAGTCTTCGTTTATGCATGTTCAATTGGATTATATAAGCGCATTGTAAATGCTGATACTCAAAACATCCGCATTGCAAATGCGGAAGGACAGAATATAAATATGGAACTATTGAATGATATATTGTCAACTGTAAAGGAGGAGTGCTTATGTGGTACTCTTCCCGATTTGGATGTAGATGAATTTTATTATGATGTTGACAAAAGTGAGTGTACAGAGATTCATACTATTCAATCAGGCTTTAAGCATTTTAGTAAAGATCGTTTTTCTTCTCCGAATGGTCTTATTGTTTGTTTGGAAATATGTATTTCCTCAAAGAGTGGGATCTCTGTGTGCAGCATGAATGTTCAGGATTACTTCACTCCGATTGAAGGTGAGTTTGAGTACCCTAAACATACAAGTCATCTGACTTCTGTGTCAAAATATCAAAATGGGACTTCAGATTCACACCATTATATAAACAAAATAGTTCCTATAGAACAAGTTAAAGAAGCCTATATAGATTTAATAAAAGATATACAGGCATTTATTACAACTCTAAAATGTAGAAAACAATGAGTGAAAAAAGTTCGTACAGAATTATTCAAAATGGATGCTTTTAGACAAGACAGGAAAAGTCTTGAATAACTATGGCAATATCAATGGGCAATATCAATGCGTTTACTCTATTATCTGTGTTTGTTGTCAATGAGAATGGACTTTTCGGACTGATAAACTTAGATGGGGAGTTTATACAACCGTGCGAATATTTAAGTATAACTCAACCTTTTCATAATAGAGGAAATGAGAATGAAAAGCATGAAGTTCTTCTACTGCAAGACCAAAAGGAAAAATATTGGCTCCCGTCCCTTCGCGTTTGTAACGCGAAAGATTGAATATAAGCATCTGTGATGCGCTAAAATAAAACCTATTCTGAATCTATGCACATCGGTCTTAGTTTATGTAGGTTCTTGGATTATATAAGCGCATTGTAATGCTGATACTCAAAACATCCGCATTGCAAATGCGGAAGAACAGAGGGGGTTCTTAACCCATCGTACTACAATAAACCATACTACGCGAGGAAAACCCCTCCGTCTTCAAAAACTGTCGTTTTTGATAGACCTCGCAAGCTCGGCACTCCTTTAGGGAGCTAAAGTTCCCGTCGTCGCAAAGCTCGTGCAAACGAGAGCAGAATGTAAACTTGTTTATATTCTGCCGAGTGTAGCCGAGCTTCGCTTAAGCAAACATTGCTTATTACGCAATGTCCCCTTAAAGGGCAGGAGCTTTTAAGAATAGTTTTTTCAATTGAAGGATAAGAATTTTAATTTTAGGTATAATATCGCATAATCATTTTATTTTTAATAAAATTTATACAGCTTCTAAGAAAAACAGCTACAATTTTTTGTAAGTTTGCAGATTGATAGATAAACACTGCATGAAACGTTACCTTATTATATTATTGCTTATATTGTCGCTGCCTGTAAGGATGCAATCACAAAGCGTCGGACTTGTGATGAGTGGCGGCGGTGCCCGAGGCCTTGCACACATCGGTGTCATCAAAGCCCTCGAAGAGAATAATATACCCATAGACTACGTTGCAGGAACCTCTATGGGCGCAATAATTGCAGCCCTCTACGCCATGGGGTACTCACCCGAAGAGATGGAAGAGGTTATAGCATCCGACGAATTCAAAAGATGGTACAGCGGCAAAAAAGGCAAAGAGGAGATATTCTACTTCAGACGCAACGAGGAGACCCCCGACATACTCAACCTACGCATGGACACCCGCGACTCCATACGCATAGTGATGCCCTCACTGACCCTTGTAGACCCCACACAGATGAATCTTGCATTCATGCAGATGTTCAGCGAGGCAAATGCTGCGTGCAAAAACAATTTCGACAGTCTGATGGTACCATTCAGGTGCGTGGCATCAGATGTCTACAACAAGCAACAGGTTGTATACAGCGAAGGAGAACTTGGCGATGCAGTCAGAGCCTCCATGAGTTTCCCATTAGTATTCAAGCCCATAAAAAAGGACAGCGTACTGATGTACGACGGCGGAATATACAACAACTTCCCCGCCGATGTAATGCAACACGACTTTGCCCCCGACATAATGATAGGCAGTGTAGTGAGCAAGAATCCCACCCTGCCCAAGGAGGGCGACCTTATGAGCCAGATAGAAAACCTTGTAATGAACAAGAGCAACTACACACTGCCCGACAGCAACGGTATTCTTATAAACATGAAGCTCGACAACATATCGTTACTCGAATTTGACAAGCTAAAGCAACTATCCACGCTCGGATACAACAAGATGAGCGAAAAGATGGACAGTCTGAAGATGCGCGTCCACCGGCGCACAAGCGCAAGCGAACTGAAGGAGAAACGCGACAAATTCAAAGCACGCATTCCCAGGTTGCGCTTCAAGAGGATAGAGATAAGCGGCATACCCGAAGAACAGCAAAAATACATAAAAAACGAGTTTCACAAGGACGATGACGACATCTTCACTCTCGCCGAATGCCGCAAGGCCTATTTCCGTCTGCTGTCAGGCAACGCAATCTCCTCGATAATCCCCCACGCAGTATACAACGAGCAGGACAGCACCTACACCCTGCGACTGAACGTAGAGATGCGCGAGCCATTATCGTTGCACGTCGGCGGCGCCATCTCCACAAGCATATCCAACCAGATATATCTGGGTGCACACTACAGCGGTGTAAAATACCAGCCCAATGAGCTTATCCTCGATGGTCAGGTGGGCAACGCATACAACAACATACAGTTGAGCGGTCGACACGATTTCATGATAGGAGTACCCGTATCGATGAAATTCATCGCCGCACACTCCCTCATAAACTACTACAACAAGTACTATATGTTCGCCGAGCAGAGTGACATTGTGCTCAACCGCGAGCGCGAGACATTCGCAAAATTGAAAATCTCGCTCCCATTCCTTATGAGGAAAAAAGCAGAGTTCGGCATAGGCTTCGGACAGATAAAGGACGAATACATTCCATCGAAAGAGATAAACCTCGACACACCCCATCAGGACGAGAACAAGATGACACTCTTCGGCGGCATAATGAAATTCGAAGGCAACACACTCGACTCAAAGGCATACCCCACAAGCGGTTCGTATGAGTCGCTCGTAGCACAAGCATTCTCCGGCCAGGGGAAATACAAGGCTTACCATAGCATAGGCATCAAGAAGCACAACCAGTCGTGGTTGCAGATGAGCTACACGCGCATAGACTACTACAATCTCTCGCGCCACTTCTCACTGGGCACCTACTTGAAAGGTTACTACTCCACAATAGGTCTCTCCGACACATATCAGGCATCAATGATGCAGGCAGGTGCATTCACCCCCACGATGAACAGTCTCTTCAACTACGACCCCGCTTACCGCGCCTACCAATATGGTGCAGCGGGCATAATGCCGGTCTACAAGATAAACGATATACTGCAACTGCGCGGCGAGTTGTACGGTTTTCTCCCTTACAAGACAATAGGCGAAAAGCCCGACGGCGGCTCATACTACAAGAAACATTTCGACGGCTTCGAATATATCGCACAGATAGCAGTAGCCTGCAAATTTTCATCTCTCACAATTTCGGGGTGGGCCGACTACTACAGTTCGCACAAGGAGCGGCTGAAAGTGGGACTCACACTCGGCTGGTTCATGTTCAACGAAAGATTCATCGAGCAATAGCCCGCCAAACAGACTGGTAGAGTGAGATTATCACACATTTCTGCAAAAAAAGCGCAAAATTGTTTGGTACTTAAAAAAAAATGAAGTACCTTTGCACCGCAAACGAGAAAGGTTCCGTAGCTCAACTGAATAGAGCATCTGACTACGGATCAGAAGGTTACAGGTTTGAATCCTGTCGGAATCACTCGAAAGCAAAAATTTATCGTTCACACGAACACACAATGGAGGGTCTCGTAGCTCAACTGAATAGAGCATCTGACTACGGATCAGAAGGTTACAGGTTTGAATCCTGTCGGGATCACACTAAAAGGTTGAAGCTAACAAGTTTCAACCTTTTCTTTTTTCCATCTTCCTTTCCCACAAAAAAGCCAATGAAAAGAATTTGCGATTTCATATCGGGCAACATGGCACTGATAGTGTTAGCCGCAGCAGTAGCAGCACTTATATTCCCCACCCCGCTCGCTTCGGTGGAGATGAAGACAATAAACCCGCTGTTAGGGGTAATAATGTTCGGAATGGGACTGACGCTCGACACAGGAGACTTCCGCGCTGTACTGAGTCGCCCCAAAGAGATACTCATCGGTTGTGCAGCACAATTCCTTATAATGCCTGGAATAGCATGGCTGCTTGTAAAGACACTTGCACTGCCGCAAGGGGCAGCATTAGGCATCATACTCGTCGGCTGTTGTCCGGGAGGAACTGCATCAAATGTAATCACCTACCTTGCTAAAGGCGACATAGCCCTATCGGTAGGAATGACAGCAACCTCCACCCTGCTCGCCCCACTGCTCACACCTCTGCTTATATGGCTGCTGGCGGGTACATTTGTAGAAATAGACATAACAGGCATGATCCTTTCCATTATCTACATAGTAATAACCCCAATAATAGCAGGAATCATTGTACAAAAAAGAGCACCGGAATTTACACGCAGGGCAACCGCCTATCTGCCGGCCTTCTCATCAGTGACAATAGCATTCGTGGTAGCAATAATCGTATCACACACAGCCGACAAACTGCTAACAAGCGGAATATCCATACTTGCCGCAGTTGTTCTTCACAACCTTTTAGGACTTACATTGGGATACACTATCGCCCGCCTCATGGGACTGCCACATAGCAAGCGCACCGCTATATCAATAGAAGTAGGAATGCAGAACAGCGGACTCGCATCGTCGCTGGCAGCGACACACTTCGCTGCCCACCCTCTCGCCGCAGTACCGGGAGCAATATTCAGCGTATGGCACAATATAAGCGGTGCAATAGCAGCAAAATATTTCAGCAAGAAAAAATGAAGACTAACATAATCACAACCGCAATAATTGCACTTTCGGCAATAATTGCACTCAATTGGGGTACCCACCCGCAATTCGACAACGGGCGAGAAGATAATTTTTCAGCCAATCGCGTTGCAGAGGATATAAAGAATATATCCCAACGCCCCCACTCGATTACAGACAACAAGGAGCGTGCCGAAGTACGCAACTATCTGCACAAACGACTGGAGGAACTTGGCGGCAATGTTCAAATATTCAGATACGACAGCCTGCAAGGAGCAGGATTCACATTCGACGCATACAATATATACGCCGAATTTCCGCCCGTCGACAAAACCGGCGAAGAAAGCTACCTGATGATGATAGCCCACTACGATTCCCGCTACAGATGGATACTTACAGGCGACACTGAAGTCTCACACGGAGCAGCCGACGACGGATACGGCATAGGTGTGATATTGGAGACAGTGCGGCTTGCATCTGCCTACCGCGACAAGTGGCAGCAGGGAATAAAAGTGCTGTTCACAGATGGCGAGGAGGTAGGCATGATAGGAATGAAAGCCGCATACTCCCGCAACCGCGAAATTTTCGACAATGTAGGCCTTGCAATAAATGTAGAATCGCGCGGCACATACGGCCCTGCACTGCTATTCGAGACCTCCCCCAAGAACAACAGACTCATGCAGCTGTACGGCAGCCACGCACGTTTCCCCTACACCTACTCGCTGACAAATGTTGTCTACAAATACATGCCCAACTCCACCGACTTTGCGATAATAATGGATTCCATCCCCGGACTCAATTTCGCCACAGTCGCAGACATCAACCACTACCACACAAGCCTCGACAGATACGAAAACATCTCACCGCAGACAATATTGCACTACGGACGACAAATTACACCCATAGTCGAACACTATCTGACCGATACACGTTACAAGGAGGAAAAATATCTCTGCGGAAACGAAGATAATATCAGCTTCACTATACCGATATTGGGCATGCTCAGTTTTTCGAAGAACGGCTACATACTGCTTAACGCAATAATCACACTGCTCTTTATAATGCTTTTAGTAAAGGAGGCCCGTAAACCCGCCTTTACTGCAAAAAGACTCCTCACCACACTCGTAACCATACTTGCAGGGGCAACACTCGCAACAGCCACAGGCATGCTCACGACATGGCTCTGCACAAAGGCGGAAGGGGTAAAATTCAGTCTCTTCGGGATAACGGCAGGCATCCCATACGACAACAAGGCAATGCTCATCTGCCTGCTTGCAATAGCAACAACGACAATAGCCCTATGCACAAAATGGATGAGAACGGATACTCTTCACCGCCCCGGACTGTTACTGCACTCCACATTGCTGTTGCAAGGGATTTCAGGCATCGCTCTGCTTGCCACATTAGGCGAAAACATGATATTCTTCGTACCCTTTGCAGCAACAACCGCAGCTACACTCCTATGGAACATGAAAAAGTGGAGCATTTTTCCGTGGATGGCAATTGCGGTAATATCCCTTCACGCCCTCTCGTTCATATATATTGTTGCAATGGCGCTCACCATCGGAGCATTAAGTGCAATAGCCCTTCTCACATTTCTATACTGTATAAACATCGCAGTGCTTGCAGTCATGGCATGCAACAGGAAAAGCCCCATCAAGACGACCGGGCAGTAAACATTAAAAGGCCGCATCGCAATGATACAGCCTATAGGAAATTCCTGAATTCAATTCAATTATTCAGCGGGAGTCTCAGCAGGTGCCTGCTCTGAGAAGTCGGGAACATTTGTGGGATTAACCACATTGTTCTCAATTGCATTCTGCTGCAAAAGGCTCTCCTCCGATACAGTTGCATGAGGAATTGAGTATGTTGCCACAATGCTGATTACAACCATGAAAGCTGCAAGGCTCCATGTTGCCTTCTCAAGGAAGTCTGTAGTCTTTCTTACACCCATAATCTGGTTAGATGATGCGAATCCCGCAGCGAGACCGCCACCTTTTGAGTTCTGGATAAGAACGATGAAGCACATCAAGATTGAAGCAATTACAATAAGGACAACGCTAAGTAAGTACATCTTATTTTCTTTTTGTATGTTTAACTATTTTTTCTAAAAATCTGATTTGGTCTGCAAAGTAACGGTTTTTATTCGGATATTCCAAATTTATTCGTTTAAGAATTTCAAGAGCCTTGTCATATTTGCCCTGTTTCAGGTAAATATTGGCCAATGTTTCTGTAAATGTAGGCGTTTCAGCCTCTTTAGCGCCACTCGCGGCAACAGGTTTTGCACTTTGTTGAAGGTCCGCGGACGGTTCATCCTCATCCGACAGAGACAGGGTTATCTTCTCCTCATCGCCTTCGAGGAACTTGTCTATAAGTTCCTGTCCGCGCATTTTGGGAGAGGAATCCGCAACATCTTCCTTTTCCGAAAGATATGCCGACACATAATCAACGGCAGCAGCCTCCTCGGCCTCCAGCGAGAAGCTGGCAGCCGGCAGAGTATCCAGGAAAGCATCAATAAGCTCCATTGTGCGGTCGACAGTGGGATTATCTGCCTCCTGCGGGATTGCGTCCGCGACAGGGTTGCCATATTCGCGCATAAGTTCGAAGAGCATACGGCGGTCTTTCAGATAGAGAGCCGCACGGCGCATCTCCTTGCCAAACTCAATATCATGCAGGATGTACAGGTTCTTCAGCAACAGCAGACGTGCAGCGTCAAAACATGGATACCTGCCGACCGTCACCCTGAGCTTGTAAAGAGTAGTCCTGTCGAGATTTTCGGGATGGGCTATGTAGTGTGCGAAATCCATAGTTTACCAGTTTGCCACAGCAGCATTGAAGATTGATTCCACAATCTCCTTTATCATTTGTGTTACAAGCTCTTCCTGTACCGATTCGAGCGACTGCGATGCCTCAAAATCGCGCACGGCAGAGAAGCTCCGTTCAAAGTCCTCATCGTGATTGGTATTGTTGGTAAAACGCACGTTGACCGTCATTTTCAACTGCACCATCGAAGAGTATCCGTCAGACGAAATAGACTTATTGAACTGGTCGTACGATGTTATCTCTCCGGCAAAGTGCAGATCTCCGCCATTCTTCACCTGAACAAGTTTCGTCTGCTGGACGAACACATCGTTCAATGTCTGGTTGAACATCTGAGCCATCGGTCCCCACTGGTATGCAGCTCTGTTCTGGAAAGACTCCAGCGAAATTGTCTTTACCTTTGTATAGTCAATCGAGGCTCCTGTGAGTTTGTAGCTCACAGAACATCCCGCCAGCAGTATTATGGTTACAGCCAACAGCGGAGCGATTATTTTTCTGTATTTTTTAGTCGAGTCCATATTCTCTTATTTTTCTATAGAGGGTGCGTTCCGATATTTTCAGTTCTTTTGCTGCGTCGCGACGCTTGCCCCTGTGTTTTTCGAGCGCACGCAGTATTGCTTTCTTTTCCATGTCATCGAGGGAGTATGTCTCCTCGATATACTCTTCTGCTTCAGTTATCCCCTGAGAGGATTCTTCGCTTATACCACCTATGGCAGGTATCTGTATTATATGCTGTCCGCCGGCAGGCACCACCAATTCGTTTGCAGGCGTATATATAGGAATATCCTTGTGCATTCCTCCACCTGCAAGCTCTTTCATCTGCGCTCTGAGTTCAGCTATTTCGCGGCGCATATCAAAGAGGATATTATACAGTATTTCGCGTTCACTCTCGAATGTCTTACCACCGCCCGATGTCGGTACGGGCAGAGTTGTCCTGCCGCTGCTGTCGGGGAGATATTTTGCAAGAGTGGCGCCCGTTATTTCGCGCTGCATTTCGAGCAGGGATATCTGCTCGGCAACATTCTTCAACTGCCTGATGTTTCCGGGCCACGAGTATGCTATTATAGCATCACGCGCCTCGTCGCTCAGCTGTATTCGGGGGACATTGTATTTGCTTGCGAAATCCATTGCGAACTTCTTGAAGAGCAGAACAACATCCTCGCCACGCTTGCGCAACGGGGGAATTGTAACGGGAACGGTATTCAGACGGTAGTAAAGATCCTCTCTGAAGCGGCCCTCGCTTATAGCCTTCGGAAGATCGACATTTGTGGCACAGACTATCCTCACGTTTGTCTTTTCGACTTTGGATGAGCCCACCCTTATATACTCGCCATTTTCGAGCACACGCAGCAGGCGGGCCTGTGTGGACATCGGCAATTCGCCCACCTCGTCGAGGAATATTGTACCGCCATCGGCCTCGCTGAAATAGCCGCGACGTTCGCTGACAGCATCGGTAAAAGCACCCTTTACGTGCCCGAAGAGTTCCGAGTCAATGGTGCCTTCCGGTATTGCGCCGCAGTTCACCGCGAAGTATTTCCCATGCTTGCGTACACTGTTCTGGTGTATTATCTGCGGAAAATGCTCCTTGCCGACACCACTTTCTCCTGTTATCAGGACTGTGAGGTCGGTCTTTGCCACTTGTATTGCAATATCTATTGCTCTCAGCAGCTCGGGATTGTTGCCTATTATGCCGAACTGCTGCTTTATGCTTTGTATCTTGGATAAATCCATACTTCAGTAGTTTCTCCTGTCGGTATTGAGAAGCTGTTTATTGTCTATTTTGCGAAGATAGTAATTTTTTGCCAATAATTGACATCTTTAGAAGCTGTTTGAATTTTATTTTCATAAGATAGGCGGCGCCTCGGAATAATATTCAAGTAAACTTGATATTCTTCTCTCGGCTTGCACTATCTTTCGGAATTATTTGAGAAATATTTAACTTCGTTGAAGTTGCTACCACTCGCTGTGCAATTTGTGAACAAGTTCACATTGCGCTCGTTTAACCGCAACTTTTGGAGTAGATTTTCTTTCGCATTTTGCAGGGAATAGCGGGCTATTTCCAAAAAATAAGAA
>JAFYLO010000083.1 GCA_017557045.1 Bacteroidaceae bacterium
AGCCGCTATTAGAACAGGTAGGCAGAACAACTTCAGAGATATAACTGTGAGTATGTCCAGTGGTTGGTTCTTCTGTGGCGTCAACAGTCGGCGATGCCGGTTTTCTATTCACCGTGAGAAGCGCGCCAAGCAGGATTACCGCACCTAAAAATATAAATATTCTTTTCATATTTTCAGGCCTCATTCTAAATAAGCTTGTAGTGTTTCATAAGCACTGTTGATTCTTTGGGCAAATTTCGTATCGTCTGCAGACCCCTTATCCGGATGAAAAGCCTTGATCATTCGATTTCGAATTGCCCGCACATCTGCTATGGTGATATCATCCAGAGAGTCCAGCATAAACAGCGCCATTGCTTGCTGCAATTGTGTTGTGTTGGCAACCCCGCTTTCTTCTGCATATTTGCTGTCATCTTCGGTGGAACACTCGTTTTCCTCCTGACTCAAGTTCCAGGTATGTTTGAAAATTGCGACAAATTCGTCCATACCTTCGGGATTGTCGTAGGCATATTTTGTGCCAAACATCTTCTTTTTTGCCCTAGCTTTTGCATAGAGGTCTAACTTGTCCTGATGGTAGAAATAAGGTTGATTTACCTCTATTTCAAGAAGGACCTTTCCTGTCACCTTATCTCCTAAAAGACCTTCTTTCAGTTCCTCCGCAACAAAGAGTAAATCAAATTGGGAGACATTGACTTCGAATTTTTTCCCACTGAGGTATTCCTCCCAAATTCGTGCGGCTTCTTCGACCATTTTCACACAAGGGCGCTTTTTGAAGTATTCGGCTGTGCGTGCTTCGGGAGTGGGTGGGGTGGGGGCTTCTTTGGACAGTCCCAAAAGTTCGGCGCAGATTGTGGAACCGTTGCGGCGTTTGAACTCAGCGGCAAGCATCTGTACGGTTTTGTAGTTGTTCTCTTTTCCTGCGTGGTCTTTGCCCTCTGTGCTTCCGGTCTCAAGGCCGGCAAGCATGAAGAGTCCGCAGGCTGCTCCACAGGTGCGGCGCATGCGTCCTATGCCGCCGCCGAATGATGCGGCCATCTTGAGTGCCTGTTCGCGGGTGAATCCGTAATCCTCGGCATATGCGGCTACAACTGCTTGTGAGCAGTTGTAGCCTTCCTTGAACAGCGATACGGCTTTTTCTATTTTGCTTTCCATGATGTCGATATTTAGGTGGTCAATTATTGGTTTTTGCTTCTTGCAGAACCTTTCTTGAAGCGTGGTTAATCTATCAATCCGCGACTTCTGAGCAGAGCTTGAGGATTGGGTTCTGCGCCACGGAACTTGCGGTACTGTGTCATGGGGTCTTCGCTGCCGCCCATTTCAAGAAGGTGCTGGAATGCTTTTGCTGTTGTCGCATCGAATATTCCGCGCTCCTTGAAGAGCTCGAATGCATCGGCATCGAGCACTTCTGCCCATAGGTATGCGTAGTAGCCTACGGAATAGCCGCTGTTGAATATGTGCGCGAAGTTGCAGGTACGGTAACGGTATTCTATTTGGGGGATGAAGCCAATCTCTTCGCGCAGCTGTTTCTCAAATTCATTGCAGTCGAAGTCGGTGTAGTCTGTGAGGCTGTGCATCTTCATATCCAGCAGTGCTGCTGCTACAAGTTCGGTTGTTTCGAAGCCCGAATTGAAGTGCGATGCTCTTTTTATCTTCTCTATCAGCGCATCGGGGATTGTCTCGCCTGTCTTGTAGTGCTTCGCATATCTCTTGAGCACTTCGGGCTCCATTGCCCAGTGTTCGTATATCTGTGAGAAGAGTTCCACAAAGTCGTGCTTCACGTTTGTACCGCTTACCGAAGGGTAGTGGGCTTTTGTCATCATGCCGTGCAGTGCGTGGCCGAATTCGTGGAAGAGGGTGAGAGTCTCGTCAATGTTGAGCAGTGAGGGGGTGTCGCCCGATGCGGGGGTGAAGTTGCATACGTTCACTATCATGGGGCGTACGTTGTACTCGCCCAACTCCAGCTGGTTGACAAAGTTTGTCATCCATGCTCCTGAGCGCTTCGACTTTCGGGGGAAGTAGTCGCCGTAGAATATTCCGAGGTGATTTTTCTCTTCGTCGAGAACCTGGAATACTTTTACGCTGTCGTTGTAGATGGGAATATCGGTGCGGGGTACGAAACTGAGGCCAAAGAGCTTGGTTGCACATTCGAATGCTCCGTCGCGCACGTTCTCCAACCGGAAGTAGGGTTTTATTTCATTCTCGTCGAGTGAGTATTTTGCTTTGCGCAGTTTTTCGGTGTAGTACATCCAGTCCCATCCTTCGAGTTTGAAGTTGCCGCCTTCGCTGTCAATCATCTTTTGCAGTTCGGCAGCCTCTTGTTTTGCGCGTTTGATGGCTGCTTCCCAGATTGCTTCCATCAGTTTGGTGGCAGCTTCGGGTGTCTTGGCCATCTTCACATCCATCTTGAAGTCGGCATAGGTGTCGAAGCCGAGCATGGTTGCTTTCTGCTGGCGCAATTTGAGTATTTGGCGTATTGTTGTTACGTTGTTGTACTGGTTGGGGTTGTTGCCGCGATTGTAGTAGGCTTTGTATATCTTTTCGCGCAGTGAGCGATTGTCGGCATATTGCAGGAAGGGGATGCAACTGGGCTTGTCGAGTGTGAAGAGCCAGCCTTCTATATTCGCCTCCTTGGCAGCTTCTTTTGCTGACTGACGTACGCTTTCGGGAAGGCCTGAGAGTTCTTTCTCATTGGTGATTATCATTTGGAACTCCTTTGAGTCGGCGAGCAGGTTGCTGCCGAATTTTATTGATTCGAGTCCCAACTGGGTGTTTATGTCGAGCAGCAGTCTTTTCTCTTTCTTGTCGAGCAGTGCTCCGCCGCGTACAAACTCCTTGTAGTAGTTTTCGAGTACTATCGACTGCTCTTCGGTGAGACCGAGGTTGGCACGGTTGTCATACAGTGTGCGTATGCGGTTGAAGAGTGTGTCGTTCATGTAGATGTATCCGCTTAGCTCGGTGAGTTTGGGGGATATGTTGTTCTCTATTGAGAGCATTTCGTCGTTGGAGTCGCTCTCGTTGAGGGTGAAGAAGATGCTGCCTACTTTGTCGAGCAGGCGGCCGCTCAGTTCGAGTGCGTCAATGGTGTTTGCGTATGTGGGCGCATCTGTACACTCTATTATTTTCTTTATTTCGGCTCTCTTTTCGGCTATTGCCTGTTCGAATGCGGGCATGTAGTCCGAGGTCTTGTAGAGGCTGAAGTCGGGTGCCCCGAATGGTGCACTGCTTTCGGCGCATAAAGGGTTGATGCTCTTTTCCGTTTCTTTGCTGTCGGCTTTCTTGCCGCAGGATGTGATTGCAAGCATGGTTGTGAGAATGAGGATTGAATATACAATTTTGTTTTTCATGGTGGATTGTGTTTTTCTGTTGCAAATATAATGCAAACGAGTGAGATATAAGCCAGCTTCAGTATCTTATGATGAGTGCAGTATATAAATTGTAATGTTTATAGTGTAAATTTACGAAAAAATGCACATATAGTTTATGATTACTGATAAAACAGATGTGGGCAGCCGAAGCTGCCCACATGATTATATAACGTATATGTTATATCAGAAGTTGATTGTGTTCAGGAATTTGTCGGCAATGATTCCATCTGTTGCTTTGAGGTCGAACTTGACATTGCGTTTGGCTTTCATCACAATCTTGAAGAGTGTGCCGTTGCCGTTTACCTTTGCTTTCTCGCCCAGATTCACGAATGTGGGGTAGAGGGCTGTTGTGCCGTTGGTGTGCAGACGGTTCTTGCTGAGGTTCTCCATCTTTTCGACGCCCATGCCCTCTTCGGGGAACTGTATCTCTACATATTCGTAGTCGCTTGTGCTGTAGGGCAGTGAGAAACTGAGTGCATTTACGCCTGTGAGGCTGTCGCCTTTGACGCTGATTTCCACTGTCTCGCCTGCCTTGTAGCTCTTCTTGTCGGCGCTGCTGGTAACCTTTCCGCCAATCTTGCCGTCGTTGTAGCCGTTTACACCGTCGTTCAGGCATGTGGCTACGGCTGAGATGTCGAATGCATCGATGAGGCCGTTGCGGTTGATGTCGCCCTTGCTTATGTAGTCGAAATCAGAGTCGCTCTTGCGCAGACCGGTGTAGTTCATGTATGATGTGAGGTCGTTCTCGTCAATCTTCTTGTCGTTGTTGATGTCTCCGGGAATGTAGCTCTCTGTGCCGGCTACCTTGAAGATGTAGAGTTCGCGGCCCGAACCGTAGTTGCCGAGTGCCTTTGTTACGCTTATCTTGATGTAGCGTGCCTTTGGATTACCGTCGAAGGTAAACTCCTTTGTGTCGGGTGTGCGTGCCCACTCGACTGCAACAGGCTCGCTCCATGCCTCTTTGTTGGTGCTGTAGCTGATGGTGGCCTTTGTGATGGTACCGTTACCGCTATCCTCACGTCCAAGGTAGTGCAGCTTGTCGAGCGTAGAGAGACCGTTGAGGTCAATTACAAGGTCGAATGGAATGGCGTTCTGTCC
>JAFYLO010000084.1 GCA_017557045.1 Bacteroidaceae bacterium
TGAGAAGAAATGGACACAGCCAATTCACAACTGGGGCTTGATTATGAATCAATTTATACTTATATTTGAAAACAGAATTCAGATATAGTTAGATACATCCGAATCCTGTTTTCTCATTTACACAATATTTTGGACACTGCCCAGTGGGCGAGCCTCCCAACCTGTTCTTTCTATACCTTATTATATGTATAGCACTTCTGTTCTTTATCTATATAAAATTTATAAGGTAATACCGTACTACTGCTTGTCATAATTTTATGTGTTTATTAGGCTGGACTCAGTCGTCGTGATGACGGCTCAGTCTGTTTATAAAGCACCGTCAAAATGTTTCGGTTCATTGTGTACCGGGATATCGCGTGAAGAAAGGTATTTATTCGTAGTCGAAACGTCGGTGTGCCTTGCCTGGTCGCGTGCCACAACAATGCCCTCACTGTTGGCGAGGTCTCGAATGCCTGAATCCTTAAGGCTGTAGAACTGGTAAGCCTCCGGCCACTTCAATGCTTTGCGTAGTTTGAGCCATTCTCTACGGAAAATCTCGCTTGATGCTCTTTTTTCTGCCGGTTTCATTGACTTACCGAAAAGGTAACAGCCGGAATGGTGCTCAAATATTTTCAAATCAAGCATCATTCTCACCAGGTTGTCATTGAGTGCAACCTTGCCGGCTCGTTTGTTCTTGCTTATCTCGGCCGAAACATAAACAGACTGTTCCTTTAGGCTGATGTCTCCAATCTTTATGTTGGAGAGCTCTGTCGGCCTGATGAACGTGTAGTATTCAAACATACAGGCCAAAAGGAAATAAGGATCCTTTTCGGTCAAGTATGTTTTCAGTTGCTTCAGCGATTCGATGGTTAGAGGTATGCGCTTCTTGGCTGTTTCTTCGACATTCCTTATTTTTTCGACAGGATTTTCCTTCAGCCAGGCGTGTTCAATGAAGTAGGCTGCCAAAGAACTGCACCAGCCTTTGTAGTTGTTGCGAGTGCGACCTGTGGTCTCGCGTTCATAATATATATAATCAAGGAAACCCGAAATGAATCCTTTGTCGAACTGATATACATATTTAATAGGTATAGGAAGGCTCGCATTGTACTCGCGCAGGATATTGACTCTGGACTGATAGCTTTTCTGTGTTTTGTATCGGTCCAGTCGGCTCAAGTATTTTTCGTATTTCTCAAGTGCCACATCGAGCAGGGTGTATGACGTTGAAGCATTGGCATCCACCCACGGAGACCAACCAGTACGCAGTAACTTGAGTATCGAGGATATCAGTTCTGCTGCTCGTACACGTCGTTGTGTCTTTGTCGGGATGTTGTCAAGGGTGTATTTCTTACGCTTGAGACGGCCTTCAGCTGGATCATAGGCCAAAAAATCGATATACCAGGATTTGCCGGTATGTAATTTAGGGTAAGTGTAACTCTGCAATTCGGCTTGCGAAGAAAGTTTTTTGCGTGAACACATTTTTTTTACATTTTTCGGCGATGAAAAATGCAAATGGTTATACTTAGGTTGTCCGTAATTTGTCCGAGTTTTAATTGAAAAAGCGACTTAACTTGTTGATTTTCAACGCATTAAATCGCTTTTTGCGGAGAGAGAGGGATTCGAACCCCCGGTACCTCTCGGTACGTCGGTTTTCAAGACCGGTGCAATCGACCACTCTGCCACCTCTCCAGTGTTTTTGTATGTCTGTCAAACGGCGTTGTTTTTGTTTGACGATGCAAAGGTAGTGCATTTATTTTTACTGTGCAAATATTTTCGATACTTTTTTTGATATTTTTTTGAGTGTTTTCTTTTGTCGTTGATTTTCAATGCATCATCTGCGGAGCGTAAATACAAATTCCAGTCCGCCGCCTTTGTTTTGTCGGGCTGAGATTGTTCCGCCGTGCAGTATTATGGCGTTTTTTACTATTGCGAGGCCGAGCCCGGTGCCACCGAGCTTACGGCTACGGCCTTTGTCTACGCGATAGAAGCGTTCGAATATGCGGTTGAGATGCTCTGTGGGGATGCCTGCGCCGGTGTCGGAGAAGCTGATGTAGTAGTATTCTTCGTCGGTGCGGTAGCAGTTGAGGTCTATCTGGCATTTTCCGCCGCTGTAGGATATGGTGTTGTCGAGGAGATTGCGGAAGATGGAGTGGAGCATCGTTGAATTACCGTTTATGGGCAGGTAGTCGGGCAGGGTATTCTTGACGGTTATTTGCAGCTCTTCGAGTTTGCCGCTGGCTTCTTGTAACAGGTTTTTTATTATGCTGCTGAGGTTCAGTTGCTCCTTTTCTATGTATTGTGAGTTTGCGCTTATCTCCATCAGTTGCGACATGTCCTGCACGAGGTTGTTGAGGCGGTTGCTTTGGGTGTAGCAGCGTTGGAGAAAGTGCTTGGTCTGCTCTTCGCTGATTTTTTCGGGGTAGTTGTCGAGGATTGTTTCAATATAGCCCTGTATGGTGCATACGGGGGTCTTGAATTCGTGTGCTATGTTTTGTGTGAGCTGCTGCTTCAGACGGAACTGTGCTTCGCTTTGTGTGGTGTCGGTAATGGATATTTCGAAGCTGTCGTCTTTGAAGCGTACGCATTGTATGGTGTAGGTGCGGCTGTCCTTTTCTATCTTGTCGGCAAAGATGGTTTCGTTGGCGTTTTTGGGGGTTTCGTTCTTGTCGAGGAACATACGCACGTTGTAGAGTTCGGGGGTGTAGATTATTTCGGAGCTGTCGCTGAGGTATTTCGATGAGATGAGGTCGGCATATTTGCTGAAGTGTTTGTTGGCGAGTATAAGGCGACGGTTCTTGTTGTATATGGCGAGCCCTTCCTGGGATATTCTCAGGTGGGCGAGCAGTTTTTCGGTGGCTGTCTGGGTGGCTTTCATGCGCAGGAGCATGAGGTAGATGAAGATGGTGAAGAGCAGTGTGATGGTTATTTCGAATATCAGCAGACTGTGGTTGGCATGGTAGATGCCGCTGTTCCTCGTGTTGTAGGGGACGGCGCTGCGGATTATATAGTCGGTATTTTTGTTATAGGTGGCGCTGTAGAGGTTGTCCTTCTCCGGGGTGAGTGTGCTGCTGCGTTTGTCGTATCCGACGCCGGTGGCAAGGGCTTCTGCAATTTCGGGGCGCGTGAGATGGTTGTCGCCGATGGGAGCGTCGTCTGAGGTGTCGTAGAGCAGGGTGCCGTCGCCGGTGGAGATAATGGATATTCGCAATGGGATATCGGGGTAGTCCTGCTGTATCTCTTTTATCTCCGCTGCGCAGTTGTTGCTATAGGTGTTGTTGTATTTGAATTCGAGTATGGAGTATATGCGTTCGTTTATGCTTTGCAACTCGTTCTGCAACGAGGTGGTGTGGAGGTGCTCCTCGTGGTTGTATTGGTAGACCATGAAGGTGCATGAGAGCAACAGGAACAGCAGGAGTGTTCCTATGAGCAGTTGCGATTTTGTGAGGTGCATTCGTGGAAACTGTTTTTATGGGATATTACTCTGTTGCTGTCTCGTCGAAACAGTACCCGTAGCCACTGCGGGAGACGATGTGCGGCGCGTATTCGCGGAGTTTCTTGCGCATGCGGGCTATGTTTACGTCGACGCTGCGTTCGAGGATGTTTGCATCGTCGGGCCATATTTGTTTCAGGAGCTCTTCGCGGGAGTAGACTTTGCCGGGTGTGCTCAACAGGGTGTATAACAATTCGAATTCTTTTTTTGTGAGCGAGAGGTCGTTGTTGTCTATTGTTGCGCGTTTGGTGTCGGGGTTGAGTGTGAGACTGCGGAATGTGGTTTCTGCTGTGGCGATGGGGCGTCTCTCTGCCGTGCGGCGCAGTACGGCTTTTACGCGCATTATAACTTCATTTATCCTGAAGGGTTTGCGTATGTAGTCGTCGGCGCCGAGGTTGAAGCCTGTGAGTGTGTCGTTCTCGCTGTCCTTGGCGGTTACGAAGATGATAGGGGTGTTGGCAGTCTCTTGCTGTTTGCGCAGGTGCGATGCAAGGGTGAAGCCGCTTACCTTGTACATCATTACGTCGAGCAGGAAGAGGTCGTATGTGCCGAGGTTCATCTGCATTGCTTCTTCCGCGGAACCGGCTGTGTCTACTTCGTATCCGTTGATCTCAAGGTTGAATTTGAGTATCTCGCATACATCGGTTTCGTCATCTACGACAAGTATTCTGCTCATATTGTGATGTATAATTAAAATTGTTTCAGTCGCTTTGGCGACTGAAACAATTTGTGTGGTTTATTTTTCTTCGGGTTGGTATTGTGCGAAGAATTTTATGCTGCCTCGGAGCAGGTTGCGCACTTCGCTGAGTATTTCGTGTGATTCCTGTATGAGGTTGAGGTATACAAAGTCCATCTTTAGACTTCCGGTCTTCTGGTGGAGTCTTATTGTCTGCTCTTTGCGCAGGGTTGCAAGTTTGTGCTTGATGTCTTTTGCACGTTGCGACACTGCTTCGGAATTCGAGTAGTTGTTGTCGCGTATCATCTGCGAAATGTCGTTGAGCACGTGGTAGATGTCGCGGCAGTAGGGCGAGAACTCCTCAATGTAGGCCTCCGAGAGCGGGGTGAAGCTGTTGTCGGTGTGCTCTTTCATGGGCTCTGCTATGCGTATCAGTGTGTTGAGCATCTGCTGGCAACTGCTGGTGCAGAGGTGGTACCATGTGGTGCGTTCGAGGGCGAGTGTGCTGTCCATGCGCTGGAAACCTTGTGTTTCGCTGCGGCGCATTTTCTTGAGCACGTTTTTCTCTACCATTATTTTCATCAGCGAGTTCTTCAGGGGGCGCAACTCTTCTTTGGCGAATGCTTCGAAGATTGTCTTGTATGTCTCTGCCGAGAAGGCGGCAACGTTGTTGAGTGTCTCTGATGAGTGGCCCTTCATTGCCTCCCAAACCTCTTCCTTAGACTGAGATTTGAGGATGATTTCCATCTTTTCGTCAACCTTTACTTGTTGTTGCTTCTTGTTGTATCTGATGTGGCTGTGTACGAGCAGATAGATGACAAGGGCTATCATTATGAACATTGCTATCTGTCCGCCGAAGTACATGATTGATGCTACGGTTGAGGCGATGAGGAATGCTGCGCCTGCTGTTACGAACCATCCACCTACTACGGATACTACGCCTGTTACACGATATACGGCGCTCTCGCGGCTCCATGCGCGATCGGCAAGTGATGAACCCATACCTACCATGAAGGCTACGTATGTGGTGGAGAGGGGAAGTTTGAGCGATGTTCCTACGGCGATGAGCAGGCCGGCGAGTACCAGATTGACCGATGCACGTACAAGGTCGAATGCTACAACCTCGGTGTGGTCCTCCAACGGGCGGAAACGGTTGTTTATCCAGTCTTTTACATTTTGGGGTACTTTGCGTGTAACGCCGTCAATCATGTTGGTTGTAGAGCGTACGATGTTGCGGGCTATGGATGATGAACCGAACATCTCGTTCTCTTCGTTCTGCTGGCTGGTGAGGTCGATTGAGGTCTGCAACACCTTTTTTGCCTTCTTGCTTGTGTAGAGGGCTATTACCATTATGGTGCCTGCTGCCACGAGGAAGAGGGGTGAGGTCTTTGCCGACTCCGACAGTGAGTTCATTACAAACTGGTCGGCTCTCAGTCCGCCGGCGTTTGCGGTGAAGTCGAGGAATGAGGAGAAGCCTGCGAGGGTTACTCCGATGAAGTTTACAAGGTCGTTGCCGGCGAATGCCATAGCGAGCGAGAATGTACCGATGAGTACGATTATCTTGAATACATTGAACTTCATCCAGTGGAGCAGTTGCATCAGCACTGTGAAGAATGCAAATGCGCCGAGAAGCAACAGTATTGTGTTGCTGTTTATCCACTGCATTATTTCGGGGGTTACAAGCGACGAGCCTTTAAGGCCTTTAATGAGCATGAAGTAGAGGATTGATGTTACTGCAATTCCTCCGAAGATGCCTATCTTGTATCCTACGTTCTTGCGGAAGTGGAATGTGAAGATTATACGTGAAATCCACTGCACTATAAGACCGAACAGGAATGCTATTGCCACCGAGAGGAAGATGGAGATTATCATCGTCAGTGCCTTGTCGGAGTTAAGCAGGTTGGCTATTGTGGGCATTACTCCATCCATGCCTTCTACAACCGGGAAGTTGCCTGTGGATATTTTTATAAGTGATACAATGAATGATGCTCCCAAAAGTTCGAATACCATCGACACGGTGGTGGAGGTGGGAAGACCGAGTGAGTTGAAGAGGTCGAGCAGGAATACATCACTGATTACCACGGCGAGAAATATGCACATTACCTCTCTGAAATAGAAGAAGTCGGGGTTGAAGATGCCGTGTCGGGCAATGTCCATCATGCCACTGCTGAATGAGGCACCGATGAAGATACCGAGTGCCGCTACAAGCAGAATGTGTTTCAGTTTGGCAGCCTTGCTGCCTACTGCGGAACTAAGGAAGTTTACTGCGTCGTTGCTTACACCTACCGTAAGGTCTATAGTGGCAAGCGTGAACAGGAAAATTACGATTAATAGATAAGCTATTTCCATAATATATATTTATTGTGTTTTTCGTCAGTCTGTTTTTGCAGCTTCTTGTAATGATGTTACAAAGTAAATAAATTACAATTACTTGTTTGTTGCAAAATTGTTACAAAAATGTTACAATGGCTTCAGAAGCTGCGCAAAAGTGCAATCTCGTCGAGCCATCGCTCCTCATCGGGTGTTTCGAGGATGATGGGGATGTTGTCGAAGCGGGCATCGTTCATGAATCGCTTGAAGAATTCTATTCCCAATGTGCCGTCGCCTACCGAGTCGTGTCGGTCAACGCGTGAGGCGAGTGCCTTCTTGCTGTCGTTCAGGTGTATGCCCCGCAGATAGTCGAAGCCTATCACTCTGTCAAATTCTTCGAATACCTCGTCGTATGCGCCCACAATGTCGTATCCGGCCGAGTATGTGTGGCAGGTGTCTATGCAGACTCCCACGCGGCTTTTGTCGTCTACCTTATCTATAATGTAGCGTATCTCTTCGAAACGGTTGCCTACGTTGCTGCCCTGTCCGGCGGTGTTTTCTATTACAGCCGTTACTCCGCCGGTCTGTGCGAGGGCAAGGTTTATGCTCTCGGCAATTTTGTCGAGACACTCTTCGACTGATATTTTCTTTAGATGGCTGCCGGGATGGAAATTGAGCATACATAGACCCAACTGCTCGCATCGCTGCATTTCGTCGAGGAAGGCAGCACGCGATTTTTGCAGTGCCTCTTCGTCGGGGTTGCCGAGGTTTATGAGGTAGCTGTCGTGGGGAAGTATGTAGCGTGGGTCGAATCCCCCCTCGCTGCATCGTTGTTTGAAGAGTGATATACTTTTCTCGCTCAATGGGGCAGATACCCATTGGCGCTGGTTCTTGGTGAAGAGGGCAAAGGCGTTTGCCCCGATTGCAAGGGCATTCTTGGGGGCGTTTTCCACTCCGCCGCTTGCCGAAACATGAGCTCCGATATATTTCATGTTGTTGTTAATGTTTCTGCGGTAAAGAAACTTTCCCGCAATATAATTTTCCGCTTGCGAAGATAAAAAAAAAGTCAAGACCTACAAACGAAAATTAAATATTTTTGTTTTCAGCCTTGACTTTTAGAAGCTGTTTGAATTTTATTTTCATAAGATAGGCTACACTCGCATTGCAATTGTAAGCAAGCTTACATTGCGCTCGTTTGCACTATCTTTCGGAATTATTTGAGATATATTTAACTTCGTTGAAGTTGCTATCACTCGCTGTGCAATTTGTGAACAAGTTCACATTGCGCTCGTTTAACCGCAACTTTTGGAGTAGATTTTCTTTCGCATTTTGCAGGGAATAGCGGGCTATTTCCAAAAAATAAGAA
>JAFYLO010000085.1 GCA_017557045.1 Bacteroidaceae bacterium
ACCTTCCCGAAGAGCGTCAGATTCCCACAATGGAGAAGATGCTCGACGAGATGTGCGCGATACTCGGCGGACGCGCAGCCGAGGAGCTATTCGTAGGCCGCATATCAACAGGAGCCATGAACGACCTTGAACGTGTAACCAAACAGGCATACGGCATGATAGCATACGCAGGTATGAGCGAAAAGCTCGCCAATCTGTGCTACTACAACAATGCCGATGCAACATTCCAGCGCCCCTACAGCGAAAAGACTGCCGAGCTTATCGACAACGAAGTGAAAGAGATGATAAGAGAGCAGTACGAGCGTGCCAAGAGCATCCTATCGGAACACAGCGAAGGACACCGCGCACTCGCCAACCTGCTGATAGAGCGCGAAGTTATTTTCGCCGAAGATGTAGAGAAAATTTTCGGCAAACGCCCCTGGACATCGCGTAGCGAGGAGATTTTCGAAAAGAACGAAGAGACCACAACAACAGACACAAATACTAATGACAGCGAAGCTCCTTCCGAAGAGGCACAAGCCTGAAAATCACAAGGAGACAAGCGACAAACACGATAAACAGTAATGAAAAAATTCTTTATCCGCGTAGCAACGGGCGCAGTATTCGTTGCAGTGCTGCTTTCAGCAATCCTCTACAACAACATCTCATTCGGGGTATTGTTCGCCATCGTCACATGCCTTGCAGTAAACGAATTCTGCAACCTTGTGCATGAATATAAAAAGACCACTTTCAGCACAGCGATTGCCGTTGTGGGAGGTATGTATCTGTTCCTTGCAATGTTCATGATGGACAAGGTGAAGGAGCCGCTGATGCTCTTCATTCCATATCTGATGTTGCTCGTCTACAATCTCATCCGCGAAATTTACAAGAAGGAGGGAAGCACACTCGACAATTATGCCTACTTTGCACTTTCGCAGATATATGCGGCACTCCCCTTCGCCCTGCTTAACATACTCACCGGCTTCGGCGGCGCAGGATACAACTACATAATGCCCCTCTCGATATTCATATTCCTGTGGTGTAGCGACAGCGGAGCATACTGCGTAGGCTCACTCATAGGCCGTCGCCGTCTCTTCGAGAGAATTTCTCCCAAAAAATCATGGGAAGGTTCAATCGGCGGAGGCATCATAGCCATCATTGCAGGTTACGTCATATCACTCTTCTACCCCACCCTCGGCACATGGCAATGGATGGGCATGGCTGCAGTGGTAGTGGTTACTGGTACATACGGCGACCTTATCGAGTCGTGCATGAAACGCGAAATGGGAATAAAGGATTCGGGCAACATACTTCCCGGCCACGGCGGCATACTCGACCGATTCGACAGCGCCATGCTTGCAATCCCCTCGGTAGCAATTTACCTCTACATCTTAGAGGCTTTCAACTTGCTGTAAATAGCATCGGCCGCCAAGCGCGAAGCTCCGGCAGGTCCAAGAATATCAATCATACGGTCATACTCCTTGAACATACGCTCGCGGCACTCCGAGTCTTGTTCAAGGAGTTTTTTCAACTCCTCGTCCAGGCAGTCGGGGCGCATAGTGTCTGCTACAAGTTCGGTAACAATCTCCCTGTCGGCAATAAGATTGACAAGCGAAACATATTTCACTTTCAAGAACATACGGCGCAGCCAAGCATACAGTTTAGGCATAGGAGTAGCATAGCACACCACCTGCGGTACCCGGAAAAGCGCCGTTTCAAGTGTGGCTGTACCTGATGTTACAAGCGCAGCATAGGAGTGCATCAACAGACGGTAGGTACCCTCGAAGAGAACCGCCTTTCGCCCCTTGATGAAAGGGGCATAAAAATCGCGGTCGATGCCCGGCGCCTTTGCTATTACAGCCACCGCATCGGGATATTTCTCTATGGCATCGAGCATCATCGGCAAATTACCCTCAATCTCCTGCTTGCGGCTGCCTGCGAGCAGAGCCACTATTCTCTTGTCGGGGAGCGACGCCGATGCAAGAAACTCCTCGCGCGACTCGTTGTACGAATCGCGGTAAGCCGCAACTGCATCCACGCAGGGGTTGCCTACGTAATTTATATTATAGTCGTGCTTCTTGAAAAACTCGACCTCGAAAGGCAGAATGGAGAAAAGTTCATCAACATCGCGTTTGATATTCTTGATGCGGTGCTCTTTCCACGCCCAAATTTTAGGTGAAATATAATAATATACAGGGATATCGGTATTCTTGTGGATATACTCGGCTATAGAGAGGTTGAATCCCGGATAATCGACAAGAATCAACGCATCGGGATGCCACTCGGCAACATCGCGCTTGCATAGGGCCATATTCGCAAAAATAGTCCTCAGATGCAACAGCACAGGTACAAAGCCCATATAGGCAAGTTCTTTGTAGTGCTTCACGCGTGTGCCGCCGACGGCAGACATCAGGTCACCGCCAAAGAAACGGAATTCCGCCTCACTGTCAACATTCTTGAGAGCCTTCATAAGATTGGAAGCGTGCAGGTCTCCGGACGCTTCGCCTACTATAAGATAATATTTCATAAATGTCAAAATCTACAATTCCCACCCCTTCATTTCGCGCATCAGATCGTAGTCGGTCATATCTATGCGCGTAGGAGTAATAGCCACATAACCATTGTTCAGCGCCACCTTGTCAGCGGTAGAATCCTTCTCCTCTGTAACAAATTCGCCTGTCAGCCAGTACCATTTGCCGCCTCTCGGATGCTCATGGGGTTCATACTCGTTCACCCACTCGCCAACGGCCTGACGACAGACAGCAACTCCTTTGTAAGGAGCTTTTTCGGGGAAATTCACATTAAGGCAACACCCCTTGGGCAGACCGCGACGGAGAACCTCCTCGACCACACGCCTGATGACGGGGAACGTGGGAGTAAAATCGGCATCGGCAGCATGGTCGCACAGAGAGAATGCAATAGAGGGAATACCCTTCATGCAGCCCTCGAACACCACGCCCATTGTACCCGAATAGTGGGCATTGACCGCCGAATTGTCGCCATGATTGATGCCGCCGACTACAAGGTCGGGACGGCGATCGAGAAGCGCGTCGCAAGCCAGCTTCACACAATCTACCGGAGTACCCGTACACGAATAGACCTCAATGCCATCGGTACGTGAAACGAGAGAATATTTAATAGGAGTTTCGCTTGTAATGGCACACCCTTTGCCTGAACGCCCTGTATCGGGAGCCATCACAACCACCTCGCCAAATTCGGCGAGCACACCTATAAGAGAATTTATACCCTTTGCACTGTAACCATCATCGTTGGATACAAGAATCAAAGGCTTTTTATCACTATTTGTCATCATATATAAATTTTTAAAAAAACATCTGCATTTCGAGGTTTAACTCAAAGATACATACAAACGAGCGAGAAACCGCATAAAAAGCACTTTTATTTTATGGTTCGCAAGCAAACCGGTCGAAATAATCGCATAGGCATAGTGTGGCGAATAGCGTTTTTTGCTATCTTCGCAAAAAATTAAAAAGAAACAATCGTGGGAAGAAAAAAATTTTCAGCGGACGAGATTAAGGTAATACGCAAACTACTTAGTGGCAAAATGCGCGGCAACCGTTCGCAACAGAAGATGTCCAGACACATATTGCGCACAGTATTCGGGTTCAGCATATCCGATTTCAATATACAGGGCAAGGCATTCGGCCCCGAGGATTTGGACGAGTGCATACGTCGCGGACGCATACAGATTCTTGATGACGCCACCATAGAGGCCATGAAACTGCGCTACGCCGA
>JAFYLO010000086.1 GCA_017557045.1 Bacteroidaceae bacterium
ATACCACGATTGTTCTCCGTTGGGACAAACAAGGATAATGCCATACTGATTGGCCAGCTGGGGCAGTTTGGGCTGAGTCTTGTGAACCCACTTTGTGTGGTCGTCACCGTGTCCGTGAAGAAGATACACCACAGGCATGGCATACGCATCGTTGTACTGCTCAGGGGTTACAATGACGTTTTCTATGTCGCGATCCATGGCATTGCTATGTATTTTCACTGTGTCAATGCGTTGTGCGCTGAGATTGAATAACGCGATAAGAGAGAGTGTTAGGGATAAAAAAAGTTTTCTTTTCATATTAGTTGTTTTTTTTGTTTGATTGCGAAGATACGAATAAACAAGTGAAAAATATAAACCTTTTTGCAATATTTTTCACATCCTTTAATCGCGATTTAAATTTATACCTATACCTTTGTATAGAATATTACCGAGAAACCGGTGTTTTGCAGCCTATCGTGAGCGTAGAACAATTAGGAGAAGAAGTATAAAATTGGAACTATGGCAAATTATAATATCTATTTCAGCCCCACAGGGGGAACCAAAAAGGTTGCCGACATACTATCCGGCAATCTGTTGTGTGATTTTGCAGACATGGATCTTTGCAAGGAGATTCCCACTTTGTCATTGTCTGAAGATGATGTGTGCGTAGTCTCAGTGCCATCATATGGCGGAAGAGTTCCGGCTATTGCAATAGAACGCTTGCAAAATATAATTGGCAATGGTGCCAAAGCAGTATTAAACTGTGTGTATGGCAATCGTGAATGGGAAGATACACTCACTGAATTGCAGGACACGCTGGAGAAACAAGGGTTCCGATGCGTTGCTGCCGTTGCTGCTGTAGCAGAACATTCTCTGCTCCGTCAATTTGCAACCGGGCGACCTGATGCCGAGGATAAAATTCAATTAACAGAATTCAGCAGGCAAATTCGAGAGAAACTCGATGCTGATGAGATTACCGACCTCCACTTGGCTGGTAATCATGGGACATACAAAGTCTTTAATGGCACTCCGTTCAAACCAATGGCAAACGATAGCTGTACCGGTTGCGGCTTGTGTGCAAAGGAGTGTCCGGTAGGGGCTATCGACGCAGACAATCCTCTCGTGCTTGACGCTGGAAAGTGCATAAGTTGCATGAGATGTGTCAGCGTATGCCCCAAGCAGGCCCGAGGTTGCGATGCCGCTCTGATGGCAATGCTTGCCGAGAAGATGGCACCGTTACTAAGCGGACACAAGGAAAATCATTTATTCCTTTAACTGTCAGGTTTGTGCGGTTCGATATGTAGAGTGGAACAATTTGGGCAAAAAATTTTCTTTGAAAAATTATCTCGTCCCCCCTTCAAGAGCTAATCTTTATTATTAGTGTCCGGTAAACGTGTTTAAGTCGTTTAAAATTCAATATTTAAGTAACTACAAGCCCCAATTCATTATTAAGATAAATTTAAGAAACTGTTTGAATTTTATTTAAATAAGATAGGCTGCGCCTCGGAATAATATTCAAGTAAACTTGATATTCTTCTCTCGGCTTGCACTATCTTTTGGAATTATTTTTCAAGAAAATTCAAACAGCTTCTTATATAATAATCGTTTGGCTTCATCTACAAGTTCCTTATGTCGCTTGTGTCTATGTTCAGATAGATAGCAGCGAGGATACTTCAGCGGGGTTCAGTCCCCATTCATAAGTATACACTTCGTCGGCGCTCTCGAGCGTCTCAACAATGGACAACCCTTGTGCAACCGCCTTCAGTTCCAACAATTCGCCGACAGACATCTTGGACTCCAGCTTTTTGAGCAACATTTCGACGGAGCGGCTGTCGCAACCCTTGATTGTCTGGTTCGTGAAGGGCATCTCAAGCCAGACTATTTCCCGTTTCTCAACATCAAGCACTCCAAACACCAGTCCTTTGCTTATGTTGCTTTCACTGATGCGAACCATATGCTGAACACACGAAGGGTCGTAGGCAACTCCACTGTTTTCCGAAATCTTCATGGGGTGCTTGGAATCCATCCATCCCACCACAAGGTTTGGCGATAATGCTCCTATAGAATAGGCATTGCAGGTAAATGTTACATATCTTGCGCCAGCCTGTATCAATTGGGGTACAGACAATTCGATATATTCGGCAGTCCCGACCATTTCGGGTATTGAGCGGATATCGCCGGAGTGTTTCGCACCTTTAGTTTCCAAGCAATAGTAAGCACATTCAGAAACCTTGTTGTTGGGCAATGCTATCCGACAAGACAAGTCCATATCCATATGTTGAGCATGCAGGCCTTCGCCCCATTGCAAGAATAGACGGATGTTGTCGCCCTCTACGGGGAAGCGGGTACCCATCAGCGCACAGGATGTATCTTGAATGGTTGTCGAACGGTCGCCGACACTGACGGGAATGCCGTACAAGTATTTGTCTATATACATCGTCTTGCTATCGGTCTGAAGTGAAGCGAATCGTCTCTCCATAGATAATTTGAACAATTCATTGATTGCTGCAACCATATCCATCTTTTCTTCAGTACTATACAGAGCAAGTAACTTGTTTGCCGGAATCTGAACACTGCCACCAATTATCGGACGAGCCAAACGAGTCGGACAATCACTGAAATATAACTCGGCCGTATTGCCTAATGCCAGGAGAAGACGTGCCGGAAGTTTATGCGACACGTCGTTGAATGCAGACAATGTCTTTTCCTTGCCAAATCTCAGCATCGTAGCAAAGAGGCAACGGGCAAACAAGCCGGGGCGTTCCTTCAGCATGCCAATGACGGTATCAGCATCATTGTGGATGCGCGCATCATCCACTTTACCCTGCCAGGTATCATATTCCTGCTTATAGAAGACATCCAGCAATTCAGCCAAATTCTCAAATCCGGACTTTCTGGAATATTCTCCCAAGCGCAAGGCACGAATCATCCGCACCCACATGCCCCGTTTCGGATTCATATTTTCTGCTGCTTGATGAGAGGATATGTTCATACCATTGAGCCATTTGGCAACCATCCTGCATGTCTTACGGTCATACTTAAGCTGCAATTTCTTCTTCATTTCCTCCGATGCATCCGCTCCACGGTCCAATGCTCCCCACATATGATAGTAAAGTTTACGGGCATGGGCTATCAAAGTCTTGGGCTCTACAACCTGTACATTGCCCGTTTTGAGGAACCACAGATAACGAAGGACATCTGTTGGAGTTTTCATAAGCTTGGCTGCTTCATCATCGCGTCCATTGGCAACAAGTGTTTTTACCACCAACATTACGGTTTCCTTCATATTGATGCTCACTCCATCAGGCAAATCATATACGGAAAGTAGAGTTTCCAAAGTTTCCCTCTGAGTAGCATCGAGTGGAGTTGCAGACATCAGAAGAGTGGTGTATACTCTCTTGATATCTTCCTCGGTGAACAAGCGAAGTTCTTTCAGTTTGCTTCCCTGACCCTTATATACGAAATCTCCCGTTTCAAACGGTGTTCCACAGAAAGGGCATCCATTATATCTCTCAATAGGGAAAGTTCCTTCAGGAATATGGTGTCCACAAGGCAATGTTGTGCCATCCACCTCATCTTTCAAATCGCATGCATTTACGAAGAGAGTTATCAGATGGTCAAAGTATGATTCGCCTGTAGGAACATCCCAACCTTTCACTAGCGGAGCCCAATTCAGATTACATCCCATTACATCATTGATGGTTTCTGTAATTGAGACCAATACATCTGTCTTGGCACCATTGAGTGCTCTGATGAGTTCTTCACTAAGAGTGAATCCATTTTCCTTTAATCTTGCAGTGAATGCAAGTACAGGTACAGTCACTTCAGAAGACATGTCAATGTCCTCCCTGTTCATGTCGAGATACAAGGCCCGATAACGCAATGCTACTCTTGTCAGTTTTTGATTGTTCATAATCTTTTCATTTAAAAGGTAATTGACTGACTGCTAATTTATCAGATCAGTGCTCTAAAGCTAAGAAGTATGCCAGTCTTAAACCTGTTTATAATTTAAGAAGCTGTTTGAATTTTATTAGAAAATAATTCTATATTTGCGATGTTCATTTCGGCTTATTTGAGTCTATTTTGGCATCTTTTCTTTCTTATTTTTTGGAAATAGCCCGCTATTCCCTGCAAAATGCGAAAGAAAATCTACTTAAAATATCTCTCAAATAATTCCGAAATAAAATTCAAACAGCTTCTAATTAGCAATGGTAATTGGACAACTAAAGGGTAACTGATTCATTCTGGAGTAAGTTGTCCTTGACCATTTCTTTTGCGGTCCGGGGCGGAATCGAACCGCCGACCACAGTCGAAAATAGAATAGGATTGAAGTATGTGGGGCTTGGCCTATCCGGGGAAGGTAATTGCACCACAAACCTTACTGTATTCTACCACTGAACTACCGGACCTTTTTTTGTGTGGTGCGGACTGGATTCGAACCAGTAATACCATTTACAAGTATGCGATTATTTTGACCAAGATGATGGTTATTATAATGCAATCCGCACCGTTTAAGAAGATGGTAATTATACGTCTGTCGGTGACACTCTTAGGGAGCACGAGCAGAATTTGAAAACTCAAAACGCTCGTTATACCATTTGAAGTATGACGGATTTGACCATCTTCTGGTGGAACCTTGTGGATTCGAACCACATTCTCAGGATTTTCAGTCCTGCGCATACACCATGTCTGCCAAAGTTCCTTTGTCATAAAGGTTATTGAACAACTATTGGAGCCTCTTTAGCGAATCATTAAGAAGTAAGTTGTTCTTGACCTTTATTGACAATTAGCCTTTTATCACCGCAACAGGAAGAAGTCTGGTTCTCACCTTAACCAGATCCTGCTGATTGGCGATGACTGATTCAATATTCTTGTAGGCGCCCGTTGCTTCCTGCATATCGTTCTGACAACGGATAGCATGCACAATGCCTTTCTCCTCCAATTGTCTAACCTCTTCGTTCATATCAAGAGTGTTGATTGCGGCAGTACGGCTGAGCACTCGTCCTGCTCCGTGTGAGCATGAACAGAAAGAGTCCGGATTTCCCAATCCCTCCACAATATATGACGCTGTTCCTTGCGAACCCGGTATGATGCCTATTGTACCCTCGCTGGCCAAGGTTGCTCCCTTGCGGTGTACAATGACATCCTGCCCAAAGTGATGTTCGATGGCTGCATAATTGTGGGCGATGTTGATCATCGGCTCAAACTCAATTCCTTTCAACGCATCAGAAAGAACCTCTTCTATTCTGTGCATCATCAGTTTACGGTTACATAAAGCAAAGTCAACACAATATTTCATTTCATCCCAATAAGCACCGAATTCCTTTGTACCTCGTGGGAAAAATGGCAAGCGTATTTCAGAAGGAACTACCGAATACCATCTTTCATTCAGCATCTGGGCCATTTTATTGTAGTAATCACCAACCTGCTTACCCAAATTACGCGAACCTGAATGAATCATGATCCACAGATTATCGTCTTCGTCTTTCTGCAGTTCAATAAAGTGATTTCCACCACCCAATGTTCCAACTTCATGAAGGATTGATTTCTGTCGTTCTTTCACTATCTTCAACTTTTCAATATCATGTCCGACAGGCAGGTAACACTCTTCCTGTGGTTGTTGATGGTGTTCCTTTCCCAGAGGAATCCTATTACGGATACCTTTCATGATTTCCTTGCGTAACACCTCTGTTGGAATGTCGCTTACCTTCCAGTTGGTCTTTACAGCACACATACCGCAACCGATGTCTACACCAACAGCATTGGGGATAACCGCATCCTTACAGGCCAACACTCCACCAATGGGCATACCCATACCGGTATGTACATCAGGCATTAAGGCCAAGTGATGGAACAGGAATGGAAGGGTTGTCAGATTCTCAATCTGACGCATGGCTGAATCTTCCACAAAGTCTGTCCATATCTTTACGGGACGGTTATTTATTACTTTTACTATCATATATCTTAGAATTTATATTTCATTTTATCAAGAATAAGACACTATTGCGTCTGATTCATGCTGCAAAGTAAGAATGCGTCTACGCAATCTTTTTGCGTAGACAAAAGAAAAATGATGAATTTTTGCGTAAATATCACTTTTGTTTGCTTCTACGCAAATAGGTTGCGTAGAAATTGGTATTTTTGCCATAAATAAGCGAAGATAGGCTGCACCCGCTGTAAACAAAAACAAGTTTTATTCACTCGTTTGCACTATCTTTGCTTTGTATACATAAAAAATATCAATATGCCGGCAAACAAGAATGCACTTATCAGGTACAAGACTATAGACAATTGTCTACGTAACCGTTACAGAAGATGGACACTGGATGATTTGGTGGATGCTTGCAGTGATGCCCTGTATGAAATGGAGGGGATCCGCAAAGGCGTTTCCGTGAGAACTGTTCAAGGCGACATACAGATGATGCGTTCGGACAAATTGGGTTATAACGCACCAATAGAAGTATATGAACATAAATACTACCGCTACAGCAACCCTGACTATAGTATCACAAACATGCCTATGTCGCAAAACGATTATGAGGTAATGCAGGAAGCAGTAAATATGTTAAGACAATTGGAGAATTTTGAACACTTCAGTGAAATGTCCGATGTTATCGGCAGATTGCAGGATAAATTGGCCATCTCTGGAAAAAATAGAAGACCGATTATCCACTTTGATAGCGTACCTCTATTAAAGGGATTAAAGCTGCTGAATCCTCTATATAATTATATCGCACGCAGACAGACGGTCAAAATCATATACCAATCATTCGCAGCCAAAGAGCCGAATGAATTTATCTTATGTCCCTATTTATTAAAAGAGTTCAGAAACAGATGGTTTGTTTTTGGTTCCAGGGCAAAGGATTTGGTACTTTATAATCTGCCTCTTGATAGAATCATCAGCATTGAGCCTGTTGATGTTCCGTTCAGAGACAATCCCGACTTTGATCCTGAGCATTTCTTTGATGATGTAATCGGTGTCAGCAAAAACATAAGGAACACTCCAAGAAGGATTCGTTTTTGGGCCAACGAAGAACAGAGCAAGTATATCAAGACAAAACCTATTCATAGCTCACAGAAGATAATTCGTGAAAATCCTGAAGACGGAAGTCATATCTTTGAAATAGACGTTGTCATTAACTTTGAGATGTATTCCGTATTCATGAGCTATGGGCCTGGTATAAAAATTATTCACCCAAGAAATGTAGTAAGCCATATGAGAGACAAACTCAGGGCTGCTGCTGATTTATATAATGAAGAGAACAGTATTGACTAAAAGACCATAAGTATAGACAAACAAGATGGACAGATTTGGTATAATCATAGAACGTCAGAAACATATAGAAGAACTTATTAGGAAATGGGGATTTCTGCCATTCTTCAAAAATGGCATTGAAGGATTCTCCATTGAGGAGATGACCCCGCCCGAACTGCTCTTTGGAGATGAGTTCAACAATGGTCCGTGGGGATGGAAAGGTCCCATTATTGCAAATTGGGAGTCGGCTTACGGCAAATTCTTTAAGGGTAAAGCAGGATTTATAAGCCTTGAATGGTTTCCGGATTTCATGAACTGGCGTCGCTCGATTTATCCTTTAAAGAAAAAGGATAAGGATTCCCGGCACATCTTCAACATTCTGGTGGAGAACGAATCCATGATATCTCGTCAATTGAAAAAAGCAAGTGGCTTCACATTAAGCCGAAAGAGAAAGACATTCAACCCTGACGATCCGACAACACCGATAGAGAATCCCAAAAACGGTATGGCCTTCGATTCGTTGATAGCTGGGTTGGAAATGGGTACACACGTCTGCATCGCCGATTTCGAGTATCTCATTTCAAAGAAAGGTGAACCTTATGGTTGGGGATTGGCCAGATATTGTACCCCCGAAGCTATGTACCCAGACCTCTTCCCCATCAAAGAGACAGTGGAAGGGCGTACACCCAAACAATCAAGGAAACGAATACTTGACCATCTGTGTCAACTGTTTCCGGATATTGAAAAAATCAAGATAGAAAAACTTATAGATTGATTGTTGATTGTATGAATAGGTATATAGATTGCACTATCACACGCGGCGAAGCCTGCGACATCGACTGCATTGTGCAGTTCCAGGCAGATATGGCAATGGAATCGGAAGGTTGCCTCCTCGATAGAGAAAAGGTGGCAAAAGGTGTTGCCGCAGCCATGCTCGATGAATCGAAAGGCGTGTATTGGGTGGCAAAATTTGATGGAAAAACTATCGGCAGTCTCAGAAGCTATTTGAATTTTATTAGAAAATAATTCTATATTTGCGCTGTTCATTTCGGCTTATTTGAGTCTATTTTGGCATCTTTTCTTTCTTGTTTTTTGGAAATAGCCCGCTATTCCCTGCAAAACAACAAAGAAAATCTACTCAAAATATCTCTCAAATAATTCCGAAATAAAATTCAAACAGCTTCTCATGCTTACCCGTGAATGGAGCGACTGGAACAACGAATGGTATTGGTGGATTCAGAGTGTATATGTGATACCTGAATACCGAAGAAAAGGAGTCTACAAAGCAATGTATATGAAGGTGAAAGATGCGGCAAAAGGTAGCAATGTGTCGCAGATTCGCCTATATGCGGACAGGAGCAACCTTTCCGCGCAAAAAGTTTATAAGAGTCTCGGAATGCACGAAAGCCATTATCTGATGTTCGAGGAGAATCTGAAGGATTAGCCCCCCTTTTTTAATTGGATTGTGGGTGTAAGCGCATTGCAAATGTGGGTGGACGGGTCAACGTATGCTTTTGCGTGATTTGACTACGGAAATAACAAAACCAATAACTGCCGCCAACAGAATTACCGGTTCTGCGAGCATGAATATTGGTAGCTTACCGGATGTAAGCGTTACCATAGTTGATGAAAGCATGACAAGGCAGATGCCCGATGCTAAAATGATAAGGCCTGTTTGTAGCTTTTGCTTTTTGCGGGCAATCACATAGGCTGTCAGGCAAATGGCTGCACCAAACAGAGGATGCAAGAGCAGCGAACTGCGTGGCATAGTGCCGCTTGCGTTCCCTTGCAGGTCGAAGTGTGCAGGGAGAAGTTCCGACAAGGCGCTCCATCGCACCAGAATGGCCAATGCGTGTATGGCGACAATCAGAATGGGGAAACCCCAACCCTTTTTATTCATATAATGAGTTTTAGAAACTTATTAGAATATTCTCACACTATATCCCAATCGGGCTGTGATTGTCATGTTTGCAGAGCGTCCGAAGTCGTCTGTCTTCGAGTTGTTGAATATGTCGCCAAGTCCGTAGTAGTAGCGGCCTTCGACGAAGAAGTTGCCGGCTTTGGTTCTCAGCTCCAATCCGAGGCCTCCTGTGATACCGTAATCGAATTTGTTGTCTACAGCCTTGCCGTATATGCTCTGTGTGGCATTGGGGCGGCTCTCTATGTTCCAAGTGCCTTCGTATGTCTCTTCATCGCCGAGCAGGATACCTACCTGCGGACCGAGGTTGATGTAGAACTGCAGTCCGTAGGGCTCTTTGCCGAATGCGAGGTGGGCGAGGAATGGTATCTCCAAGTAGTTGAGACGACGGCTGTAGCTGTTGCCGGTCTTGTCGTCGAAGTCCTCTTCCCAGCCGCGTTGGGCATAATTGACCTCTAACTGTGCGGCGCATATCATATTGAAGTATTTTTCGGTGGTGTAGCGCATGCTGATGCCTCCGTTGAGACCGGGGAGGTTCTTTTGGCGTACGGTAGGCTGCAAATCCATGCTGCTGAAGGTGGCACCTCCTGCGAGGCCTACTTCGAACATATTGCGGCGCTCTTCAATTTGTGCCGAGGCTGCGAGTGTGAGCATCAGGGCGATGGCTGTGGTGAGTATGCGGTTCATTTGTCAAGATCTATTTTGGTTACTTTGTAGTCGGGGGAGTATCTTATGTAGTATGCTTTGGTGTTTATGTAGCTGCCGCGGTTGTTCTTGCGGGTAAAGTGATATCCCGACTGTGTGGGGGTAAATTCCACTCTGTTTATGTTTTCTACGAGGTTGCCTCTGTAACGGCTGATGGCTTTGAGGAAGTAGTAGCTGGTGTCGTAGCCCAGCATTCCGTAGCGGGGGTAACGGTTCTGCATGCTGCGGTTGTACCATTCGGTGTATTTGTTCTGTATGTCTATGGCCTCGGGCAGTATGCTGTTGGTGTAGAACGAGGTGTAGAAGTAGGTATCTACTTCGTACATCGCTTCGAGGTTGCTGCCGGCATATATCTGCCATTCGGGGTAGCCGAAGAGGGCAAATTGGGGTGCTGCATCGAGTGTGTCGCGTTTGAGCACGAGCAGGGTGGGTAGTATGCGGTTGAAGGTCTCCTGCTTGCTGTTGGTGGGGATGAAGATATTCATGGCCGCCGTGTCCATCTGTTCTCTTATATATGCGGTGCTGCCGCCGGATGCCATGCTCATTAGGCTGTCGATGAGTATGGTGCGATGATTTATGTTATTGGCTGTCGCATATTTTTGCAGATTGACAGCAAACTCTTTTTTCTCACCCTCGTGGTTGTCATCTACGAAGATGATGTTGGCACCGGGGAACTGTTCGGGGAATTTGCTTATGCTCTTTTCTATTGTGTATGTCTGCAAAGCGTTGGTGATAAATACTTTGGGGTTGCTGTATAGCTCATCCTCTTTGGCACTGAAGGGGAGGACGAGGGGAATGTTGTTGGCCTTTGCAAATGTGGCGAGCGCTTTGTTGTGTGCGGGGTAGAGTGCGCCTATGATTATGTCGCAGCCGTTGAGAGCGCCGCTGCCTATGAGTGTGTCAAGGCTTTTGGTGGATTCGCCCGAGTCGTAGGTGTATATGTCGAATGAGTGGCCTTCGCCTTTGAGTTCCTCAACCGCCAGCAACAGGCCCTGATAGAATTCTATCATACGCTCCTGCTCGCCGGGTGCATATTGGTTGAGCATGAAGGGGAGGATGATGGCTGCTTTTATTGCATTGCTCTTCTTCTCTTCCACTTTGGGCTTTTCTACTACCACAGTGTCGGGCTTTGTCTCTTCCTTCTCCTGTGTAGGGAAGGGGATATAGAGCTTCATGCCCTTTTTCAACTCCTTCTGGTTGAGTATGGGGTTCATGTCAATGAGTGCCTTGCGGGTGATACCGTACTTCATGGCAATCTTGTATAGGCTCTCGTCCTTGTTGACTATATGTATTGAGGCAACTGTCTGCTCCATCTGCGGGGGGATGGTTATTGCCTCTTTTACTTTGGGGGCACAACTCCACAGAAGGGTAATGATGGTTGCTATGGTAAGGAGTCTTTTCATTGAAGTGGGTTTTTATTTGTCAAAATCTATTTTCTCTACTTTGTATTCGGGGGTGTAGTGTACGAAGTATATCTTTTTGTTCACAAAGCCGCCCCAGTTGTTTACACGCTGGAACTTGAATCCTGTCTGTATGGGGGTGAACGATACTTCGTGTATGTGGTCTGCCATAGCTTTGCCATATTTGGCGGCGGCGAGCAGGAAGTAGTAGCCTGTGTCGTATCCGAGCATGCTGTAGCGTGGGTATATGTTCTGATAGGGGTGGCTGTACCACTGTATGTAGTTGTTGCGGAAGTTGGTTACTTCGTCGAACGATGCATGGCTGAAGAACGAGGTGTAGAAGTATGTGTCTGTCTCGTACATTTTGCTTTGCTGGTTCTTTGCATATATCTGCCATTCGGGGTAGCCGAAGAGGGTGAACTGCGGCAGGTCGTTTATGGTGTCGTTCTTCATTATCTGCATGGCAGCGAGCAGTGTGCTCAGGGTTGTCTCGCTGCCCGAGGTGGGGATGAAGATGTTGTTGCCTCCCTCTTTCATGGCACTCTTTATTGTGGCATAGTCGGGTTCTGTGCCTGTGAAGTGGTCGTGGGGGAGTGTCTTGTGTGTCAGCTTGTTCTTGTCAAGCGACTTTTTTGGTGTAGCTATAAACTCCTTCTTGTTGTTTGCGGCATTGGGGTTGTCTATGAATATGATATTGGCGCCGGCAAACTTGCGGGTAAAGTGTTCGGTTACTTCGGAGTAGAAGTACGATTGCATGGTGTTTACCACATATACCATGGGGTTGCGGAATATTTCATCCTCTTTCGATGTGAA
>JAFYLO010000087.1 GCA_017557045.1 Bacteroidaceae bacterium
AGGGCTCGAACTAATTTATAGAACCTCCCTATAATAAGAACCTCCGTTGCACAGATTTGTGCAACGGAGGATTGGGGTTATATCCTCGTACAGAATAAGAAACTGTCTATGGGATTATGCGAGGGGCTTAACAAGCTTGTTGTCGATGTCGTTTCTGATGATGTCGATGAAGCCCTGTATCTCTACAGCACCCTTGTCGCCCGAAATTCTGTTCCATACAGAAACGGTTGATGTCTCCTCCTCGTTCTTGCCGACGATGAGTGCATAGGGCAATTTGGCGCATCTTACGTCTCTGATCTTGTAGCCTGTCTTTTCGGCTCTGTCGTCAACAGTAGCAAGTATGCCGTTCTTTACGAGCTCTTCTTTTACCTTGTATGCGTAGTCGTTGTACTTCTCCGAGATGGGGAGGATGCGCACCTGTTCGGGGCAGAGCCATGTGGGGAATGCGCCTTCGTATTTCTCTATCATCCATGCGAGTGTTCTCTCGTAGCAGCCGATGCTGGTGCGGTGGATGATGTAAGGCTGTACTCTTGCGTTGTTCTGGTCGATGTAGTACATGTCGAACTGCTTTGCAAGTACGGCATCCCACTGGATTGTAATCATGGTGTCCTCCTTGCCGTAAACGTTCTTGGCGTTGATGTCCACTTTGGGGCCGTAGAATGCTGCCTCGCCTATGTCCTCAACGAAGGGGATGTTGAGCGAGTTGAGGATGTCGCGGATATGCTGCTGTGTCTCTTCCCACACGCTTGCGTCGCCTATGTACTTCTCGGTGTTTGTGGGATCCCACTTCGACAGGTGGTAGGTTACATCGTCCTGAAGGCCCAATGTCTCAAGGCAGTATTTTGCGAGTGCGAGACAGCCTTTGAACTCTTCTACCATCTGGTCGGGGCGCACGATGAGGTGGCCTTCGGAGATTGTGAACTGGCGCACACGTGTGAGACCGTGCATCTCGCCTGATTCCTCTTTGCGGAAGAGGGTAGAGGTCTCGCCGAGTCGCATGGGCAGGTCGCGGTATGAGCGCTGTGAGTTCTTGTAGACATAGTACTGGAAGGGGCAGGTCATGGGGCGAAGTGCGAATACTTCGTTGTCGGTCTCCTCGTTGCCGAATACGAACATCTTGTCCTTGTAGTGTCCCCAGTGGCCTGAGATCTTGTAGAGGTCGCTCTTTGCCATGAGGGGAGTCTTTGTGCGTACATAGCCGCGGCGGCTCTCCTCGTCCTCAATCCAGCGCTGCATTGTCTGCACAATGTGCGCACCTTTGGGGAGCAGCAGGGGAAGTCCCTGACCAATCTCCTTTACGGTTGCGAATATTTCGAGTTCACGACCAATCTTGTTGTGGTCTCTGTTCTTGATGTTCTCAAGGTATTCGAGATATTTTTCCAGATCTTCTTTGGTGAAGAATGCTGTTCCGTATATACGTGAAAGGACGGCATTGTTCTTGTCTCCTCTCCAGTATGTGGTTGATGCCGACAGCAGTTTGAAGCCCTTGATCATCTTGGTGTTGATGATGTGGGGACCTGTGCAGAGCTCTACAAAGTCGTTCTGTGTGTATATGGTGATGGTCTCGTCTTCGGGGATTTCGTTGAGTATCTCCACTTTGTACGATTCTCCACGCTGCGACATTATCTCCATAGCCTCGTTGCGTGATACCTCGCGACGCTCTATTCTGGGACCCTTCTTGATGATGGCTTTCATCTCTTTTTCTATTGCATCCAATTCGTCTTTGGTGAATGGTTTGCATTCGAAGTCGTAGTAGAAGCCGTTCTCTGTGGCGGGGCCTATTGTGAGCTTTGCATCGGGGTAGAGGCGTTTTACTGCTTCTGCAAGGATGTGTGCTGTGGTGTGTCTGAGAATGTGCAACGCGTCAGACGATGTTGTATCCAATATTTCAACCGAGGCATCTTCGGCGATGGTTGCTCTCAGGTCGGTGAGTGTACCGTTTACTTTTGCTGCACAAGCTGTAGCGAGTGCTTCGGGGTTTGATGCTTTGATAGCATCGATTATAGAGCATGGTTGCTCGATGTTTGCTTCGTTAAGTCCGGGGTTTAAAAAAGTAATCTTCATATACTGTAAATGTTACTTGTTTCGTTAATCAATTTTTATCTGTCCCGCATCTTAAAGTTTAGGGGACGCAACATATCTTGCAAAGATATAGTTTTTCTCCTAATTTCATGCAAGTGTAGGCCGTTTATTTTTTTGTATATTCGCGGTTTGTCGCAGATATGTAGGAAAACGATGAGTCCCGAAGGCTCTTGTGTCTTCGGGACTCATCGTTTTCTCCTATTGTATGTTACAACATTGTGGACAGGTCTTTTTCGGCTATAAAGTCGAGTTTGTTCAGGATGATTGTCTCGCGTGTGCGCTCCGCATTGTCTGTGCGGAATACCATGATGCCTTTGTTGCCAAGCATGAATGAATAGAGGTATGAGATGCCTATATTCGCTTCGCTGAAGATTTTTACGGTGTCGGCGGCGCGACCTACTTCATTTTCGAGTTTTATGGCGAATACATCGGAGAGGTTTACCGAGATGCCTGCCTTTTTGAGCGTCTCGTATGCACGTGTGGGCTCTGAACAGATGATGCGGTAGATGCCATACTCTGTTGTGTCGGCTATGGTGCTGGCTATCAACTGTATGTTGCCTTCCTTTAACAGGTCGAGCACTTTCTGCAGTGTTCCCTGTCTGTTTTCCATAAATACGGATAGCTGGTGTATTGTCATATCTGTATGTATTAATTCCAAAATAAAATTTAATCAGCTTTTTAAAATGTCTTACGCAGGTCTTTTACTCGCACAGCCTTGCCTTCGCTCTTGGGGAGTGCGCCTTTAGGCATGAGTTTTATGCGGGGGGTTACGAGTATTTCGTCCTTCAGCTGGCGGGTTATTTCGCGTGTGAGGGCTTGCAGACGTGCATAGTCATCGGTGAAGAGTTCGTTAAGCTCTACTTCGATGGTCATTTCGTCGTTGGTGTCAACGGTCTCCAAAGTGATGAGATAATCGGTGCTGAGTTCCTTGAACTGCAACAATATGGTCTCTATCTGTATGGGGAATATGTTTACACCCTTGAGTATTATCATGTCGTCGCTGCGGCCTTTCATGCGGTCGAGACGGGCATGGTGGCGTCCGCAGGGACATTCGCCGGGAAGGATGCGGGTGAGGTCGCGTGTGCGGTATCTCAGCAGGGGCATTGCTTCGCGGTTGATGGTTGTGA
>JAFYLO010000088.1 GCA_017557045.1 Bacteroidaceae bacterium
AACTTCAAGTTCCACTTGGCTTTGGACCGTCCCGATCCCGCAGCAGATGCAGCAGGTGTTGAGTACAAGGTAGGTTTCGTTCACAATGTATTGTACGAGAACTACTTGAAGACACACGATGAGCCCGAGGGCAACCTCTATTTGATGTGTGGACCTCCGATGATGGCATCGGCTGTCGTAAATATGCTCGACGGTCTTGGTGTTCCCGCGGAGAACATCCTCTTCGATAACTTTGGTGCTTAATCCAAATTTCGATAAACGAATCCCTGCCTTTTCGGGCGGGGATTTTTTTGTGCCTTATATTATTTCTTACTCTTTATATGTTCTATTATTGCTCTCCTTTCGGGTATCTTGGGTGGAGTGAAATTAGGGCTAAATAACGCCTCTTTCGTGGCCTTTGAGGAAAGATATTCACTTTGTGTTTGATGGCTTAATAAGCTTGTTATTTGTGGTGTTGCAGAGCCGCGTGTGGTAGGTGTAGGATAAAATAAAAGAGCGTGTCTGTGATTTGTTAGACACGCTCTTAATAGTATGTTTTATTGATGTTACTGCTGTGAGAATTCGAGTGTGAAGACCTTTACAGCAGAATCGTTCTGATATGAGGGGTAGATAATCTTGATACCCTTGTAGAATGTCTGAAGCTTACCGATGCCCAACTCCTTCTCGTCAATCTTTACGCAGAGGTGTGTTGATGCCTGAAGAACTGCACCATCATCGCCAGCATCGTGATATGCCTCAAGCCACAAGTAGTCGTCTTGAACATAATGCTCCTTGTATTTGCTGTCTTTGCTGAGGTTGCGAACAAGTTTTACGGTGTGTTTTGCGCTTGTGTCGCTAAAAGGTATGGTTACAGAGAGAGTCATAAAGTTACGTGCGGGAGAGAAATAAGCATCGATGATATCCAAATCAGCGGTGTAATCCCTCAAGCCGTCCTCCTTGGTGAAATCCTCCTCGGTAACATTTGTCAAACGACTAACAGATACGGGCTGGTATGCTGTAACGTTTACAACCTTATCATAGCCGGGCTCTACGAGGTCAGTCTCTGTGTAGTAAACGATGTAACGCAACTCCTTCCACTCCTCAGAGAATGATGGTGTCCAATCCTTGTAATTCTCGACAGTTGCAGTTGTGCCGTCGTCGAATACAAGATAGTAGGGGATATCCCACGAGCCCTCAACAACTGTGAGGAATGTTGAGTAGGTGGTTTTTGTGTTGTTCTCGTTACAAGATGTGCCGAATGTGATTGCGGCAATCATCATTAAAGCAATTTTCAAAAGATGTTTCATATTTACTTACTTTAGTTATTCTCTTTTTATAAAACCAAACGCAAAGATACGCAAAATATTATACGAAATATCTCTTTTGGGCTCTTTTTATCTCGAAACTGCTCTCCTCCACACAAAGAAACAGCCCATTCTGCCGAAGAATGAGCTGTTGTCGAAAATATTACTTGTCGTAAACCATTACGTTGACCGAGCCGATGAAGTTGCCGCCAGTTATCTCTTGCAGTCTTTCATCGCTTAAATCTCGCCTTATGGGTGCTGTTACAATGCCGTTTTCGTCCTGCAAACTGAAATCGACAGCTATGCAGTATAGGCCTCCTGTTTGCGTAATGTCCTGCGAAATATTTGTGTTTCTTACCAACTCCCATCCGCGTGAGTTTGCAATCACTCGTGTCACCTCGGCGGCGAGAATATCGTCCACAGGGGTTATGATTTCGATATTGCAGGGCAGGGCATTTTCGTCAATCATAAAATGAGCCGCAACGCGCCCTACACTCTTTGACTTCTGCGCTAACTTCGGGTAGCGGAGTGTCTGCTGCATATACTTCTTGAATTCCTCGGCGGCATCTCCACCGTTGAATGTGGTTTTTGTTATTATATTCGTTAAACGTCTGAGGTAATCATCCTTTTCAAGCGAGAAGTTGATTGTCATATAACACTTCATTCTTGTCGGCTCGCCACTCTGCATTGCGGGAGTCCACTTGAGTGGTGCAGCATTTATAGCACGTATAACCTCATCTGTGAGCGACATATCGGGCGATTTGGTTACATTGATATTCGACAGCGAAGCATCAGCCTCCACGATAAATTCTACAGTAACATTTCCGTGAGCTTTCTTTCTGATTGCATCAGAGGGGTATTTAACGGTAGATTGAATGTAGTTGCGGAACTTATTTACATTACCACCATCGTAAAGCACCGCCTGCTCAACCTTTACGAATCGCGCTTCTCCTTCTGCCAAAGGGCGAGGTGTGCCGCCAAGCGATTTTTCGGTCTGCGCGATGGCTTCGTTGGCCTCGTCGTCGTACATCTTGAATACTCTGTGCTCCGATTTGTCGTAGTTAAATATATGGGCACCAATAATGTATTGTGGCACAATATCCATCGTAACATTTACTGTGGCTTTGTCGGCTTTGTTATCCACCGAGATACTCTTTACCGCGTGGCCCACATAATTGAAACTCAACTCCTCTACCGAGCCGTTCTTAACATCTGCACGGCCATTCTCGTCGGTTTTGTAGCCGCGACCATCGGGCATAAGTACAACGGCGCCCTTCATCGGTTTGCCTTGCGTGTCGGTAACCTTTACTTCCAACAGTTTTCGGTCGGGAGTCTGGCTTGATGTGTCGATATACTGTGTTGCCTTGGCTGTGAAGGAGAAGGCGCACAACAGTCCTGCAAGCATTGGCACGATGGCCAATGTGCGGAGCAGAGCGTATCTGCTCGAAGTTTTGCGTGTCATCATTTTGAATCGTTTTTGGGTTAATGAATCTCTCAGGCCGTTGGCAATGTCCGGACTGTAACCAAGCAGACTTTTGAGAATTGTTTGTATGTATATGCTTACATCATAACCACTCTTGAGCACATCGGCGTCAGCCTCGTACTCGTGTACCTCCATCAGGTGGCGGCGTGCAATCCACGAAAAGGGATTCCACCACATTAGCGAGCAGAGCAGTTCCATTGCTACGCGCTCGGCGGAGTGGTTGTGG
>JAFYLO010000089.1 GCA_017557045.1 Bacteroidaceae bacterium
GGAGCAAGGAAAAAACAAAATGTCGGTCATTAATGCAGTGAGAGCTAAAATTGTGGCAAGAATGTTTGCTGTTATAAATAAAAATGAAAAATATACACCTTTTTTTGCATAATTTACTTGCAAAAACCATAATAATAGAGGAGGAATGTAAGTCGTTGAAAATACTAATATACAACATTGGGGATGACCCAAAAGTCGAAAATTTACGAATTTGCGGTTAATTTATTCGTACACCTATCTGAGATAGCTTTCAAATATTCAATTCTCGCGAAGTAAAAAACACTTTTGGGTCACCCTCTGCCCGTAGGGCGAGGGAGTTCCAATCATTGACTTAACTTTGTCTTAATGAAGAATGGGGGCTTGTAGCTACTTAAATATCGAATTTTAAACGACTTAAATACGTTTACCGGACACAGATATAAATAAATATACAGCAAAAGACCGCCCAATCGGGCGGTCTTTTGCTGTTTGTCGCATTAGGTCATTTTTATTTTATTGCAACCTTGCCTGTGTATCTTTTGCCTTCAGCGTTTTCGAGCAACACTGTGTAGATACCGGGAGTGATGCTGAATGAGTGAACGCTGATTACATCGTTTGTGTTTACATTGTCTACTGTGCACTCGGTTACCTTGTTGCCGGCAGTAGAGTAAACTGATACTTTTGCGCTCTGCATGTCGCAGGGGGCATCAATACAGATGCTTGAGCCTTTGGTGTAGAAGCGTACTTTGCTGTTCTCTTCGATGTTGTCGATAGATGTGGGTGTCTCCAACTTCAGAACCGAGAACTCGTTGATGCGTGCAAAGTTCACTCCTGTGTGTACCTTATTAATAGTAAGTCTCAGGTAGCGTGCTGTGGCAGTGGAATCCATTCTCAGCAGATATTCTCCCGTGCTGTAGCCGGTCTTGGGCTTGGGACAATCGTTGTTTTCGTAGATTTTTGTCCAGTTCTCGTTGTCGAGACTGCCTTCGATGGTTATCTCCTTCTGGAAGCGTGCTTCGCCGCCGCTCATCGCGAAGTAGAATGCGTTGATGTCGATAGCATCTTTCATGTCTATAACGAAAGAGTGGGGTACTTTGGCCTCTTTTGCTTTCCATTCAGAGTGCCAGTAGGTCTTGTTGTCGCCGTCGATAATCTGCGCGGCACGTCCGTTGGTCTGTTCGCCTGTCTTCTCTTCGCTGCTGAATGAAATGAGTTCCCAATTGCTCTTGTCGTATGATGCTTTCTTTATTGCGTTGAGTGAGTCGAGGCGACGACGTTCAGTCTCAAAGGCTTGCTCTTCGCGTGCCAACAAAAGATCCAGGTCGATTGTGTCCACAGGTGTGTTGGTTGAACGTAAGGGTACTTGGCATTTTCCTATGTGGGCTTCGTTTGTGAATCCGCCAGTTGTCATCACCCATGCAAATTTGTCCTCAGGGTCAACGTCCTGCCAAATGTCGTTGCGTGCACCCATGTGTGTGCCACCGTTGTTGTGTCCGAAGGTGGCCTTGTTCATGTGGTACCACTTTTGGGTGCCGCTTCTTGCTTTGGCATATCCGTTTCTGAAGTAGCCGGTGCGTTTTTCCTGACCGTTGTAGTTTACAAAGCACTCAACAAAAGAGTACCATGAATCGATGAAAGAATTTCTGTTGGCTACACGCAGGGTTGATATATATTGCCAGCCTTTTTCGTCCTGAGCGTTCCACCATGCTGATATGAGCATGTTGCGTTGCTGTTTGGTTACAGGTTTGCCGTTTTCTATGGTCTCGTATGTCGCAAGTTCGTTGCGGCAGTGTGTGATGAATTGTACATACTTATCGAAGTGCCAGAATGCACCGTTGTTGCGGAATGACTGGACACCTGTTCCTTCGCCGCCGAAACGCTGTGCAATAACACCGTCTCCAGTATCAACTGCTGTAGAACGCAGGTGGTCGGGAAGATTGGGGTCGCTGTCTGTATCGCCTGAATCCCACTGAGAGAAGAGCACTGTGCGGTGTGCACCTCCTTCGCCTACCTGAATACCCATGTATCCGGCAAGTACTCCGAGCGACATCACATAGTTTGCGTTTACAACCTTGTCGCCGCCAGGGGTTTTTACTTCGAGGTATGCCCAATCATACGCATCGCCGCTGGGCACTTTGGGGTTGGTGCTTGAATAACCGAAGATGTGGATAGAGGGAGACATCATGATGGTGGGAGAGAAGGGCTCCACTTTCTTTTCAAGGTCGAATGTCCATTTGTTGATGCTTATTACGTTGGTGTTTCCGCGTACACATTCAAGGTCGTATTTGTGGTATCCCGATTTACCCAAGTTGAATCTTATCATGGGAATCTCCTGAGGCTCGCCTGTACCGTTGAAGCTGACTACATTCTCGGCAATGAGCGAGTCGGGTGTGTCAGTGTCGTAAATGCGCATACGGAATTGTGCCATACAATTCTTGCGGAATGTTACGTTCATTCTCAGATTGACAACGCCGGAAGGTGTGTTGATGAAGTATGCCGCATGAGCTTTGGCATTTGACCAGTTTGTCAATTTTTCGGTAACGCCGAGCTTATTGTTGTTGCCCTCGATTGTCTTCTGGAAGGGAATTGAGATGCCGCTGCCGGACTTACCGTTCTCTTCGACGTATCCCTGACCGGCGGTTACATCATAGTTTTTAAGTGCATAACTGAAAGAGGGAAGTACCACTTTTACTGTGTCGGCGTATGTGGACTTGTTTGCTTCGTTTGTCCATCTTACGCGATAGTAGTTCTCGCCGAAGATGCGTGTCTTTAGAGTTCTCCCCGTTTCGTTAGGGATGGTGTAGAATGTCCTGCCGTCGGTCGAAAGTGACCAGGCGTACTTGATGCCCTCGTTGGTGGATGTGAGGGTCAGGGTGTCGCCAAGCGCAACCGTAATCTCTTGCTGTGCGTGCAGTGTGGTGGCCGAGAATGCCATCATTGCAACGAAGAGATGTTTTAAAAGATTTTTCATGTAGTATGATATTTAGATGTTTGTTATTTTCTAATAATCTAATAATCTAATAATTTTTTACAATTGTCATTAACCGAGCAAATGTAATGCTTTTTTTAAGATAATCTTACAGATTTAAAGTTAAAATGTCGGGTTGACTGCGAAATTGGTGAAATTTCAGATTGATGGAGAAAAATTGAGCCGTATGTTCTTTATTTTAAAATATAATCATTACCTTTGCTTGTTGCTATGAAAATAGTAGCAACAGAACCGGTAAAACAATCAAAGTAACTATGTCAAAAGCAGGCAGCAAAAAGAAGCTAATCTTTTTGGCGGTATTAGGGGGAATCGTGCTTCTTTTCTCTCTCGTCATTGTGTTTAATTTCATGTGGGACAAGAGCTCGACAAATGACTCTTGTATGTCATGCCACTATCACACCGACTCGGATATGAGCTGGAAACAGTCAATACATCACAATAGCAAGAGTGGCGTAAAAACCGACTGTGCAGCCTGTCACCTTCCTCCGAAGGGAACTGTTGAGTACACAAAAGCCAAGATTGCGACAGGTGTAAAGGATGTATGGTCGTATATAACCAAAAATAAAGAGGATATTGATTGGGATAGCAAGGGTGAACTCGAATACGCACAGAAAATTGTCTACAACGAATCGTGCAAGGCCTGCCACGTTAACATATACCCCGAAGGTATAAGTGATGACGGTGTAACAGCTCACCTCTACTACGACGACAACGAGGAAAAATTGGGCTTGCAGTGTATCAGTTGCCACCTCGATGCCGGACACTACAACCCCAACTATTCGCATGCGGCTATGACCGAAGCCCCCAAAGGAAGCGGCGAGATTTACCCCTCGGCAACAGAGGTTACTGCGTTTGAGAATTTCGTGGAGACTGTGCCCGGAACATCGGCTGCAATCAGCATGATAGCAATCCCCGGCGGCTCATTCACAATAGGTTCGCCCGAATCTGAACCTTTCCACAAGAGCGATGAGGCACCTCAGCGCAACATTGAAGTCTCTTCATTCTTTATGGGTGAAATGGAGGTTACATGGGATCAGTATTGGGCATTCTATGGCGAGACAATGTCTGAGGGACGTACACCGCCTGCTGTAGTCTATGAAAACAACTCACGCCCCGATGTCGATGCAGTCAGCGGTCCTACAGCTCCTTTCGGCTCACCCGACCAGGGATGGGGTATGGGCGAGCGTCCTGCAATTACCATGACACATTATGCTGCC
>JAFYLO010000090.1 GCA_017557045.1 Bacteroidaceae bacterium
ATTTTGAGTAGATTTTCTTTCGCATTTTGCAGGGAATAGCGGGCTATTTCCAAAAAATAAGAAAGAAAAGATGCCAAAATAGACTCAAATAAGCCGAAATGAACAGCGCAAATATAGAATTATTTTCTAATAAAATTCAAATAGCTTCTTACAACAGAAAAAATCCGTATTCCACCTGCGGAATACGGATTTTTATCTGAATTATTTCTTACAGCAGAAATTATGCCATCCACTTAACGAATGCAAAATCCTGTCTGTGGGGAAGATCCTCGTGTTTGGGATAGATACGGTAGCATACCTTGAATGCACCGGCATTGTTTACAGAGTAGTTGATGTTGAATGTGAAGAGAGAACCCTCGTTCTTCACCATCTCCATAGGCTCTACAGAGTAGATAGAATCGTTGCCGTTAGCATCAGATGTAAGTGTTACAAGCTCAATGCCTACTGCATTGTCAAGACCCTTCTCGTCGAGAACTACAGAGATTGCATAGCTCTTACCAACCTCCATGTTGCCGTTGATAACCGCCTCGTCTCTTTCGATAGAAACAACCTCAATGTCGTTCCACTTGGCAGCAACTTCCTCTTTCCATTTTGCAAGAGCACGTGCAGCCTTAGAGTCATTCTCTATCAAGTGGTGGTAACGCTTAGCCTGCTTGTTGTAGAACTTGCTGTAGTAGTCGTCGAGCTGACGCTTCATTGTAAAGTGGGGAGCAACCTGTGCGATTGAGTTCTTGATATATTTAACCCACTCGTCAGAGTACTCTTTACCACCTCTGTTGTCGTGGTAGAGGGGAAGAATCTCATTTTCGAGAAGAGCGTAGATTGTAGCTGCGTCAAGCTGATCCTGGTACTCCTGATTCTGGTAAGTACGCTGCTCTTTAAGAGCCCAACCTGCACCGGGTTTGTAACCCTCGCACCACCAACCATCGAGAACCGAAAGGTTGAGTACACCGTTCATAAGAGCCTTCTCACCTGATGTACCTGATGCCTCAAGGGGACGTGTAGGAGTATTCATCCAGATATCAACACCCGAAACGAGCATCTTTGCAAGATCCATGTCATAGTTCTCAAGGAAGATAATCTTGCCGAGGAACTGAGGCATCTTAGAGATTTCCATAATCTTCTTGATCAAGCCCTGACCTGCACCATCGTGGGGGTGAGCCTTACCTGTGAAGAGGAACTGGATGGGACGCTCTTCGTTATTTACAATCTTGGCAAGACGCTCAAGGTCTGTGAAGAGAAGGTGAGCACGCTTGTATGTTGCGAAGCGACGGCCGAAACCGATAAGAAGTGCATTGGGGTTAATCTTGTCGAGGAGGTTAACGATACGCATGGGATCGCCCTGGTTCTTCAACCATGTCTCCTTGAATGACTTACGGATATGCTCGATGAGCTTAGTCTTGAGCTGCTTTCTGATAGCCCAGATTTCGTCGTTGGGAACATTGTAGATAGCCTCCCAGATACTTGCGTTTGACTGGTCACCACGGAATGTAGGATCGAAATACTTCTCATAGAGAGCATCCCATTCGGGAGCTACCCATGTGGGGAAGTGGACACCGTTGGTTACGTAACCTACGTGGTTCTCCTCAGCGAAGTAACCCTTCCAGATACCGGCAAACATATACTGTGAAACCTTACCGTGGAGACGGCTCACACCGTTGATTTCCTGACAAGTGTTGCAAGCGAATGTTGACATACAGAAACGCTCTGACTTATCCTTAGCGTTGATACGGCCCATACCCATAAGCTCGTCCCATGTGATGTTGAGCTTTGCGGGATAGTTTCTCATATATTTGCTGAAGAGAGCCTCGTCGAAGTAGTCGTGACCTGCGGGAACGGGAGTGTGTACAGTGTAGAGTGAGCTTGAACGTACAATTTCAAGAGCCTCCTCGAATGTGTAACCACCCTTGATGTACTCTGTCAGACGGTGGAGGTTGCAGAGAGCTGCGTGTCCCTCGTTGCAGTGGTAGATATCCTTCTTGATACCAAGTTTCTCAAGCATGATCATACCGCCGATACCGAGAAGAATCTCCTGCTTCAGACGGTTTTCCCAGTCACCACCATAGAGCTTGTGTGTGATAGGTCTGTCATATTCGCTGTTCTGCTCGAAGTCTGTGTCGAGAAGATACAAGGGCACACGACCTACATTAACTCTCCATACATTAGCCTGTACATTGAAGTCGTTGAAAGGTACATCGATAACCATAGGTGTTGTACCATCGCTCTCCATTACACGCTCGATGGGGAGAGTGTTGAAGTTCTGAGCCTCGTAGTTTGCAACCTGTGAACCATCGATAGAGAGAGACTGTGTAAAGTATCCGTAACGATAGAGGAAACCTACTGCACACATATCTACATTTGAGTCAGAAGCCTCCTTGAGGTAGTCACCTGCAAGTACACCGAGACCACCTGAGTAGATCTTAAGAACGTGTGAGAGACCATACTCCATACAGAAGTAAGCAACAGAAGGTCTGTTTGCATCGGGCTTAACGCTCATATATTTCTCGAAACGTGAATATACACTGTCGAGAACTGCGAGAACGTTCTTGTCCTTAGAAAGCTCCTCAAGTCTCTCAAAGCCGAGCTTCTCAAGCAAGAGAACGGGGTTTTTGCCACATTCGATATAAAGTTTCTCATCGAGCATTGCGAAAAGTTCTTTCGCATCGTCGTTCCATGCCCACCACATGTTGTGAGCAAGAACATCGAGCTTCTTAAGAGCTCCGGGTATCTGTGATTTTACGTTAATTGTCTTCCAATTAGGAACATTAGCATTACTAATTTCAATCATATCTTTTATCTTTAATTATAAATTCTTTCTGTTTTCTGCTTGTTGCAACGCGAAGTCATATGCGTCGAAATAATTGGTAATAAAGCACTTCCACAGAGCTTTATCGGCAATTTTCGCCGCTTTTTTCCTCATAGTGTCAACATCTTTTTCATTTTGAGCCGCAAATGTACAAATAGTTTTTGTAATAACATCGGACATTTCAAAATAATTGCTGTCAGTACGTTGAATTACCTCAACTCCATCACTCATTTCACCCTGTTTGCCGAGCAACGAATTAACCCAAAGGCCGAATCCTGCAAGGTTGGTAGTGATGGTAGGAATGCGGAAAGCCACACTCTCAAGCGGAGTATAACCCCAAGGCTCGTAATATGAAGGATATACGCTGAGGTCATTACCAATGAGCAGGTCGTAATAGCTCATATCGAATACACCATCGCTGCCGTTCATGTAACAGGGAACGTATACCACTTTCACACGACTGCCATTGATATTGTCAAGTCCCAAAGAGCGTATTGCGCATACAATCGCATCTTCGTTCATATTGTGCAGTCTGTGTGTAATGAAGGGATTTTCAAGGGGGGTATCCCACTCTGCACCCTCTTGTGACAGACGCTCGCAAAGATCCTCTCTCGCTGTATCCATCCATGCGGGTACATCGACAAAAGCAATAATGTCGCGGTCGATACCCTCAACACTTCTCAAGCCTTTAACAGCCTGAAGGAAGAGATCGATACCCTTGTTGCGCATCTCCATGCGGCCGCCAATACCTATGAGGAGTGCATTATCCTCGATTTTTGTACCGGTAAGCGCCTCTACAACCTTTATTCTCTGCTGACGCGCCTTCTTGCGTTTGCTTGTGAAAGCTGCGCCCGAGGGTACGAAATCCTTTTCGAATCCATTTTCAAGAATAACATCAATCTTGCGTTCGATAAGCTGCTCGCACTCACGCGCTGTAAGCTCACTCACTGTTGTAAAACAGTCAACATTGTGTGCTGTCTGCTTCTCCACAGAGTGCTTTGACTGTACATTAAGCTCTGCTGCCATCTGGTCGCCATTGTAACCCTCGAAATAGTCATACAAGGGCTTGCCGTTTGAAGCAATCGAGCGACCGATGCTTGTAGCATGTGTGGTGAATATAGTACCCGCCTGAGGCAGATTCTTCTTTATATAAAGGGCTGCGTAGCCTGTCTGCCACTCATGGGCCTGAACAACAACTTTGTTATCCTTATTCAAATAGAAATTATAGAAACTTTCAATAAGTCGTCCGGCTGCATATCCGAACATCATGGAATCATCGTAGTCGCCATATCCGTGCAGTGAGTCAACCTGAAAATCGTCCCACAATTCGGCGTAAAGTTCTTCTTTCTTCTCAAAGTAAGGTTTGAAATCAACGAGCACCACCTTAGGTCTTCCGGGAATCTCCCAATATCCGCAGCGTACGTTTACGCCCTCTTCGGCAGCCTTCTTGACCCAACCTTTCCACATTCTTTTATCCTCTTTAAATAGAGGGTTAACGCTCTCTTTCCACAAATCGGGACCTATATATATTGCTTCAATCCCCTTTTCATCAGCTAAGGTGCGGGCCTTTGTAGATACCACTGTATATATGCCGCCAACCTTATTGCACACCTCCCAGCTTATCTCGAAAAGATATTCGGGAGACAATTTTTTATTTTTCATGTTCAACATATAATTAATAAATAAGGTAATTCACACTCGAATCACCCTGTCACAATAAAAACAAAATAGGGAGAAAGCTTCCTTTCCCTCTATTTGTGTGCAAATATAATACAAATTTTCGAAATACTAAAATCTTGACATACCTAAATGACACAAATACAATCCATTTGCCGGTAAAAGCGAGAAATGGGGTGTATCAAAAAGCCAAACATACGAACACTTTTATGAAAAATATTAAAGAAAACACAGCGGTGAGTTACAAAAAGAAAGCAGGGGCGCCGTTTTTGCAACAGCACCCCCGATAATAATATAAATCAAGTGATTAGACCAAGAAAGTTGCTACCAACGCAAGAATTGCATAGAACTCGGGGAAAGCAGCATAAATCATAGTGTTTGTCTGCACATCGTAACCCTGAGACATACCAACGATACCGTTTGCACAAACCTGTCCCTGACGGATAGCAGAGAAGAGGCACACAAGGCCTACTCCGATACCTACACCGAACCACAAGAAACCGGTCTCTGCGTTGACCTTGCCGAAGTGGAGCAAGAAGGCCAAGAAGCCATAAAGACCCTGTGTCGCAGGAAGAGCCGAGAGAATCATGTAACCGGCAGAATTAGAAGAGTCCTTTTTCAATGCACCTTCAGCAGCGTTACCTGCGATTGATGTACCATAACAACTACCTATTCCGGCAAGACCCAACATGAGGCCCATACCCAAATAACCTAATAATTCGTTCATAATGTTTTCTTTATTTAAATTTTACGTTTATTTATTCTTGAAAGGTTTATATTCAGCACCCTTGCCATCGTATCCTGCATTCTTGAAATACTCCACGAATGTAAGACGCAACGGGTGCACAAAAGCACTCAGGCATGACATTGCAATATTCAATGTATGTCCGAAGACTATAATCAGTCCGAAGCCTATCCAGCCCAATACGGCTGCGAAGCCTTCAGTACCGTCCACCACCATCATCGCAAGACTGTTGAAGGTCTGTCCCAGCATACCGCCTGCAAGACCAAGTGCAAACAGACGGATATACGACAATACGTCTCCTAAAAGTCCCGAAGCCATATTGTAGGTATCCCAAAGTCCGGCACCGATGTTTGCAAAGACATTACGACGGAGATTATTGAGCAGATAGACACCCACCGCGCCAATACCGGCAACAGCGATGAAAGCCCATTTCGAAACCTCGGCAGGGATTACACTCATAAACGAGAGCGCACCGACTATCACACCGCCGACAACTATGAGCCACCAGCCCCAGTCGCTCAACGACTCTTTGAAGCCGTAGAAGAAAGTGCTGTTGATTGCCTTTACTGTCATGGCAATGGAGATGTGCACCACACCGATTCCAAGTGCAAGAATCATCTGCTTGTCGTACACAGAACCGAAAAGTTCCACATTGCCGGCAACGATAAACTCCTTCAATCTTTGGGGAATATCCGAGTCAAGAAGGCTCATTCCAAAGAAAGTACCAAGCAGTGCACCAATCACAGTAGTGAATATACCGAGCGTGATTACAAGATTCATCATCCCTCTCATATCCTTGCCAAGTTTGCTTCTGAGCAGGAATCCGAGCAGAATAAGGATAAGTCCGTAACCTGCATCGCCCATACAGAATGCAAAGAAGAGTGAGAAGAAGGGAGCCACAATAGGTGTAGGATCAAAATCTGTCGCACTGGGCATACCGTACATTTTGGTCAGCACCTCATACATACGTGTATAGGCATTGTTCTTCAGTTTCACCGGAGCATTGTCGCCGCGACGAGCTCTTCTTACCTCATAGAATACACTGCTTGCATCGAGCGAAGTCTTTGCATTTTCCAGAGCATCCTCAGGCACCCAGCCTTCGAGCATCACAAGTTTGTCGCCCGAAACCTTTTCGCCATCGAGTTTCACCTTCGAGAATTCCATCTTTCCGAGCAGATTCTTGGCAAAGGTCCTCAGCACAGGCAGATACTCTTCGGCATAGCTTGCCATGCGGTCGTCGCATACAATAATTTCAGTATTTATATCGCGTAGTCTTGTCTCAAGTTCGCTGAGCGACTGCGGCAACATACGAACCTTCTCTGCCTCAATCTCAAAATCCTCACCTTTATGGGTAACTGTTACAAAATAGAGCTTCGAAGCTACGTTGTTGACGACTATGGCGTTATATTTACTTTCCCATTCAGGGTCAAAAGCCTTAGCAGCAGTCTGGAAGAAATTTATCACATATCCCTCGTCGGACAACCGCTGCACAAGTGCATCATCGAAATTGCCCCATACAGACATTGTTGCAACATCTTTCTCCACTGCCACTTTCTCCTGCAACAGTTGTTCGCGCTGTCTGAAAAGTTCTTCACACTTCTCAATCACACGCTCGGCACTATCGGGTTCGGCAGGAACGTTGTCATTTTCGCGGGAAACAGATTCGAGTCTCTTCATCACCCTCTCGCAGCGTCCGTGCAACGACAGCAAAGACTGCAATTCGGGCGAATCGGCCGAGCCGCTGTTCTTCTCGACTACATGCACTACTCCAATCTCGCGCAGTTTTTCGAGAAATGCCTCATATTCCTTATGATAGACCAGCATGGTCAGTTTATACATTCTACTAATCATACGGCAGCCTCCTCTCTATTTTCGAGCAACGATTTAAGGATCTTCTGAGAAGATTTTGACAAATTCTCCTCATCCTCCATAAATCGTTTGATTTTACGGATAGCATCCTGATAGCCCGGAATCTGCACCTTTTCGAAGAGATTAACCTTTTGGGTAGTCTTCTTTCTTGCCCTTTCGAGCAATGCGAACTTCTTTTCGAGCAGTTCGCGTCTTATTGCAGTCAAAGCCATCTGTTTCAGCAGTTCTATTCCATCCATATACCATTTGGGGGTACAGAACATACTGTAGGGAGCTACAATAAATTCAACATTCTTGAGTACGGGCACTTTCACTCCTGCCACTTTCTGTCTTTCGATTACAAAGTCACCTGTTCTCACCAGCGACGCATCAAAGTCGTTCCACAGTGCGAACAACACCTTGTAACTTTCCATCAGTCTTTCGTACTCGGCATCATACTCCTCCATCTCATTCTTGCACTTCTTTACTTCGACACGCAGTGCACTCTCCTTATTCTTGATGATAGGAAGAGTACGCTGTCGCATCTTCAGTTGCTTTTCGAGATGCTGAAGCGATGTTTTGTTATACTGGAATGAAATCATTATTTTTCAAGCATTACCTTACCAAATGTTTCAATAAGTTCCTGACGGATGTTCACCTCTTCGGGTTTGAAGTACTTTGCAAACAATCCCCAAGTAACATCGAGCATCTCAGTTGTATCGAGGTTAACATCGATAGCGAGCAGTTTGTCTGAGTAATCCTTTGCAAATGAGAGTGTACGCTTGTCATAATCTGTAAGGTCGAATCCATTCTCCTGCTTGGTCTTTGCATTTGCGGCATCGGCATACAGACGGACAGCGGCATTCATCACCTGAGGATGATCCTTGCGTGTCTTCTTACCTGCAACAAGCTGCTTCAGACGGGATAGCGAGCGGAAGGGGTCAACGATTACTTTACCGATATCACTGTCGCGACGCAGGAAGAGCTGTCCCTCGGTGATGTAACCTGTGTTGTCGGGCACAGCATGGGTAATGTCGCCTCCCGAAAGTGTGGTTACCGCAATAATTGTGATTGAACCTCCTGAGGGGAACTGCACAGCCTTCTCGTAAATCTTCGCAAGATCCGAGTAGAGTGAACCGGGCATTGAATCCTTTGAAGGAATCTGATCCATACGGTTCGATACGATAGAGAGCGCATCGGCATACATTGTCATGTCAGTCAACAGCACAAGTACACTCTGGTTCTTTTCCACTGCAAAATATTCGGCTGCGGTGAGCGACATATCGGGAATAAGCAGACGCTCAACGGCAGGGTCCTCAGTAGTATTCATGAAACAGATGATGCGGTCGAGAGCACCTGCATTCGAGAAGAGGTTCTTGAAGTAGAGGTAATCATCGTTTGTCATACCCATACCTCCAAGGATAATCTTGTCGGTCTTTGCACGCAATGCCACATTAGCCATAACCTGGTTGTAAGGCTGGTCGGGGTCGGCAAAGAAGGGAATCTTCTGTCCTGTTACAAGGGTGTTGTTAAGGTCGATACCAGCAATACCTGTTGCAATTAGCTCAGAGGGCTGATTGCGTCGTACGGGGTTCACTGAGGGACCGCCAATTTCCACCTCGCGGCCTTCAACTATGGGACCGCCATCGATAGGGTCGCCGTATGCGTTGAAGAAACGGCCTGTAAGTTGGTCGCTCACCTTCAAAGAAGGGGCCTTACCCATAAACACCACTTCGGCATTTGTGGGGATACCGCCGGTACCTTCAAAAACCTGCAATGTAACTTCGTCACCCATGATTTTTACCACCTGTGCGAGTTTGCCGTTTACGGTAGCAAGTTCGTCATAGCCTACACCTGTTGCCTTCAGCGAACAGGTAGCTTTGGTGATAGCAGTAATTTTTGTATATATCTTTTGAAATGCTTCAGTTGCCATAATAATGTCGGTTTATCTGTTATGCAGATTTTTTGGTTGCTATGAGTTCTTGAATCTGTGCAAGATAGTCGTTGAACTTATCTGACTTGTACTCAGAGTAGTTCATCTGCTTGCACAGGTTGATTACCTTCTTGAAGAAAACTGTAACCTCCTGGAAATGCTCGAACTTGAACTTTGTATGGCAAATATCCATCACAAGATTCAAAATCTGCTCCTGACGTTCAAGAGGAGTTACGGCATCAACCTCGTCGAAGGCATCCTGCTGCAACACCACAAAGTCGATAAGCTCAGACTTCCAGAATGTTACATGATACTCTACGGGTACACCATCGTCGCCGAGGATATTTATCTGCTCGGCAATCTCCTTTCCACGGAGAAGTCTGGTCTTTGCCTCGTTCACCTTTGCAAGCCATCCATCGTTGATGATTCCTGAGATATATTTGTCGAATTCGGGATATTCGATATATTTCGAATATGAATCGATGGGGTTGACTGCCGGGTAACGTTTCTTGTCGGCACGCTCCTGCTCAAGCGCGTAGAAGCAACGTGCAACCTTTTTTGTATTCTCGGTTACAGGCTCCTTGAGGTTACCGCCGGCAGGAGATACTGTTCCGATGAATGTGATTGAACCAACCTCGTTGTTGTTCAGAATAACGTATCCCGCACGGCTGTAGAAGTTAGCGATGATTGCCGAAATATCCATCGGGAATGCATCGGGACCGGGAAGTTCCTCCATACGGTTCGACATTTCGCGCAGCGCCTGTGCCCAACGCGAGGTCGAGTCGGCCATAAGCAAAACTCTCAATCCCATTGCGCGGTAATACTCGGCAATTGTCATTGCGGTGTAAACCGATGCCTCACGCGCTGCAACAGGCATGTTCGATGTATTTGCGATGATGATTGTACGCTCCATCAGTTTGTGTCCTGTGTGGGGGTCGATAAGTTCGGGGAACTCGGTGAAGATTTCCACAACCTCGTTTGCACGCTCACCACAGGCAGCGATGATAACGATGTCCGCCTCAGCCTGCTTTGAAATTGCGTGCTGAAGCACAGTCTTTCCTGTACCGAAGGGGCCGGGGATGAATCCTGTACCACCCTCTACAATGGGGTTAAGTGTATCGATTGTGCGCACACCGGTTTCAAGCAGCTTGAAGGGACGGGGTTTCTCTTTGTAGTTACCCATAGCTACACGCACAGGCCATTTCTGAATCATGTTGATGTTCATCTCCTCGCCTGCCTCGTTGACAATCACTGCAATGGTATCCGTAATTTTGTACTCTCCTGCCGCAGCTATTGATTTTACTGTCCATGTGCCTTCGAGAGAGAAGGGAGTCATAATCTTCAGAGGCTGGTTGTTTTCCTCAACCTTTCCGAGCCATGCAGCAGCCTGCACTTTCTCACCTGCCTTAACGATAGGTTCAAATGCCCATATTTTATCTTCATCGAGGGGATTGGTGTAATCTCCGCGTTTCAGGAATACTCCCTCCATCTTGTCGAGGTCGTTCTGAAGTCCGTCGTAGTTCTTCGAGAGCATACCCGGAGCAAGAGAAACCTCAAGCATATGACCGGTAAATTCAGCCTCCTCTCCAATCTTCAGTCGGCGTGTACTTTCGAACACCTGAACATATACCTTTGCGCCGTTTATCTTGATAACCTCAGCCATCAAGCGGTCGCCTCCGGTAGAGATATAGCAAATTTCGTTCTGCGCCACAGGGCCATCCACTGCCAGCAGAACCATGTTTGCAATCACACCGGTAACTTTTCCTTTTGTTGCCATATATAATTTATTGTTATTTTCTATTGATAATCTTCGTCGTTGATTGTCAGCCCGCTTTTCAGACCGTCTATCAATTCCTTGTAGCGTTTGGCGCCGGTCTCTGTATCGAGTTTTGTCCAACGTGTTACAATGTCGAGTTTCTGTAGGAACACATATATGCGTTCAATGGTAAAGTAGTTGAATATTGAATTATCCTCCAACCAATTCCATCTAAGCTCATCCATCTGTCTTTCGCGCTCCTGCAACTTATCCGATTCGCACAATCTGAGTACCTGTTCAAGATAGTCTATTGTTCCGGCAAGCCCAAAGTCTCTTGATGCGGAATTGCGTATAGTCTCACTCGTTTCATCGTCGCCTACAATGCACTCCGACATATTCATCTTATACGTGCGTGCGAGGAATGCCACCTGCAGATTGTTTATGTTTCTGTTGAATGTAAACCACGATTCAAGGAAACTGTTGCCGCATCGTGTTGCATAGTCGTAGTAACGACCTGCGAGAGCATCCTCGAAAAGAATATCTTCACGTCCCTCATTCTCGAAATAGTAAACGAGAAAATCGTACATATAAGAAGGGAAAGGCTTGGGGCATCCATCGCCACACTTTGCAGCGTCGATAAGTTCGGCTATCTGCTCCGCGTCGAATTTTCCGACACGCGACAACTCTGCATCACTGCCCTGTTTGAGTATCTTTATGATATTCGCATTGTCCCATCCATAGAAGAAGAGGTCGATTTTAGCAGCATCGTCGGCAGTAAGACGCGGATATATTTCGCTCTTGAAATTTTCGACGGTGAAGCTCAGTTTGTTCGCGTCGAAACTTATATCCGGCAATCCTGCCACTAAACAATGATATTCGCTCATTTTGTCAATTAGAACAGGAGTTCAACAATCTGGGGACGGAGAAAAGATTTGAGGAACGACTCGAATTCGGCTGCACCGAAGCTCACTTTGTATGAGCCGTCAGCGGGAGATACAGTGAATCCTTTCACACCGTTTACCTCTTTTATCTCAACACCCTTGTCGAGCAGCGCCTTTGCCTTTGCCGCGAAGAATGCTTTCAGTTCCTCAGCTTCAGCTGTAGAGATAACCAACTGCTCCTCAGAGTTCCACTTTTCAGCAATCTTAAGAATAACCTCCTTGAGGAGTCCATCTTTGATTGCCCCGTCAAGATTCTCCTTTACTATTGTATCAGTAACGATGGTGGCAACCTCAGACTTCAGTGCGCCAATAGCCTGCGCTCCATAAAGTTTGAGTTCCGAACGGGTGTTAGCATCAAGTTCGGCAGCAGCCTTGCGTGCTTTTGCAGCAATTTCCTCTGCTTCTGTCTCTGCTTTTTTTATGATAGCAGCAGCTTCAGCCTTTGCATCAGAGATGATGCGTTCGGCCTCTACACGCCCTTTCTCTACACCCTCGTTAAAAATTTTCTCAGTCAGTTCTTGAATTTTATTCTCCATTATATTGATTTTTAATATTTTCAGTCATTCCATTACTGTAAACCATAAAAAATGGTCAGCCTAATTAACTGCAAAAATAACTCTTTTTATTTATAATCCTACTTTAACTACCTTATTTATTAAATATATATTCTAAAATTCAGAAAAATCATGAAGCTTCAAAGAAGCCTTGTAAGCAGCAAAGAGAATTAAAATGCCGTCAGCAATTTGAAAATTTGCTGACGGCACAAAATTATATATTTTCGCAAGAATGATAATGTTCTGAATATTCCCGAAAATGCTCAAATATCCGAACATTTGGTTAAAAGGTATTCAAATTTCTATAGGGTGGTTCTATAAATTAGTTCGAGGCGATTTTTGAGTTTATTTCGAGTATATTGTTTGTTTTTACGATGGCGCAACCTTTGTGTTGCAACTGAGTAAAAATGAAGAAGATGCCGAAATAAAACAAAAAGCGACCGAAATAGAGCACACCCAGCAAAGAAATATAGATTAATAATTTA
>JAFYLO010000091.1 GCA_017557045.1 Bacteroidaceae bacterium
CGCATTTTGCAGGGAATAGCGGGCTATTTCCAAAAAACAAGAAAGAAAAGATGCCAAAATAGACTCAAATAAACCGAAATAACATCGCAAATATAGAAATATTTTCCTATAAAATTTAAACAGCTTCTAAAGCTTGCTTTAATTTTTCTTACAACGAGTGCAGCATATATTCGAGGTTACCTCAAATATACACAATTTCCTGCCAGGTGTATGACGCGCACACAAATATTTCGGCCTGATCGCACGCATTTTTGCTCTGCAAATCCTTTTTTCTCATAACTTTGTAGTAATTTTGTCGGGAATTAGACAAATTATAAACCTGCGTACAGAAAGACGGTTACGCATATCAATAGTAGTTAACTACTTATAAATTTAAAGGACAATGCTGAATATTGTAATTTTTGGTGCTCCCGGTTCAGGAAAAGGAACCCAGAGCGAGAGAATTTTGGAAAAATATGGTGTAAACCACATCTCGACAGGCGATGTATTGCGCGCCGAAATAAAGGCTGAGACAGAGCTCGGAAAGACTGCTAAAGGCTTTATCGACCAGGGACAGCTTATCCCCGACTCATTGATGATTGACATTCTCGCTGCCAAGCTCGACAGCTTCGCAGACAGCAAGGGTGTTATCTTCGACGGATTCCCCCGCACCATCGCTCAGGCAGAGGCTCTCAAGGTGATGCTCGGAGAGAGAGGTCAGGATGTAACTGTAATGCTCGAGCTCGATGTTCCCGAAGAGGAGCTTATGACTCGCCTTATAAAGAGAGGCATCGAGTCGGGAAGAACAGACGACAACGAGGAGACTATCAAGAAGCGTCTGAAGGTTTACCATGAACAGACATCACCTCTGAAGGAGTGGTACAAGAACGACGGCAAGCATTGTTACATCAACGGACTCGGCGAGCTCGACAGAATATTTGCCGACATTGTTGCTGCCATAGATTCTAAGAAATAACATACAACCAATGGCTGAATCGAATTTCATTGATTATGTAAAGATCATTTGCCGTTCGGGTCGCGGAGGTCGCGGTTCGGCGCACCTGCACCGTGCAAAGTACATACCCAACGGCGGTCCTGACGGCGGCGACGGCGGTCGTGGAGGAGACATCATCCTTCGCGGCAACCGCAACTACTGGACACTGCTCCACCTGAAATACCAGCGCCACGTATTCGCCGGCAACGGCCAGGGCGGAGGCATCAACAAGAGCACCGGCGCCGCCGGAGAGGACAAGATTATTGATGTGCCCTGCGGAACTGTTGCATACAACGCCGAGACAGGCGAATTCCTCTGCGATGTAATGGAGGACGGGCAGAAGGTGGTACTACTGAAAGGCGGCCGCGGAGGTCTCGGCAATGTGCACTTTGCAACAGCTACACGACAGACACCACGTTTTGCACAGCCCGGCGAGCCCATGCGCGAAATGACCGTTACATTGGAGCTTAAACTTCTTGCCGATGTAGGTCTTGTAGGATTCCCAAACGCAGGAAAATCGACATTGCTTGCATCTGTCTCTGCGGCAAAGCCCAAGATTGCAAACTATCCGTTCACTACACTTGAGCCCAACCTCGGCATCGTGTCGTACCGCGACGGAAAATCATTTGTAATGGCAGATATTCCCGGAATCATCGAGGGCGCAAGTCAAGGCAAGGGATTGGGACTGCGCTTCCTGCGTCACATAGAGCGCAACTCGTTGTTGCTCTTCATGGTCCCCGCAGATGCAGACGATATAAAGAAGGAGTATGAGATACTACTCAACGAACTTGCCACATTCAACCCCGAAATGCTCGACAAACAAAGGGTGCTTGCAATCACCAAGAGCGACATGTTGGACGACGAGCTTATAGAGATGCTTTCCGCCTCCCTACCCGAAGAAGTACCTCATGTATTTATCTCATCTATCACCGGCATGGGAATATCCGACCTTAAAGACATTCTCTGGAAGGAGTTGAACAGCGAGGATAACCGTATGGCCGCCGTTAAACGCGAGGAGCTTGTGCACCGCAACTACGATGCAGGAATGCTTGCACAGGACTTTGCCGACTGGGAACCCGATTTTATCGACGAAGGCGAAGATGATGGCGAATACTACGAAGAGGACAATTACGACGAATACGATTTTGACGAATAGAATCAAGGCATATAAAAAAACGGTCTGCATGTATTGGCAGACCGTTTTTTGTATGCTTCCAATATGAATAGAACAGCATTATGCCACCAGCATAAAACAACTAAGAAGCTGTTTGAATTTTATTAGAATATATATATCAAATAATTCCGAAAGATAGTGCAAGCCGAGAGGAGAATATCAAGTTTACTTGAATATTATTCCGAGGCGCCGCCTATCTTATTTAAAGATAGTGCAAACGAGCGCAATATAAGCTTACTTACAATTGCAATGCGAGTGCAGCCTATCTTATGAAAATAAGCTTCAAACAGTTTCTAAATCATCCCTGTCATATAGAAGGGAATATACATCAACTCATTATCTCCAATAATCAAATCTTTGGTGTAGAGCAGATAACTATTCTTGATTCTACCCGAATATTTTACCCTAAAAGCATCTAGCGATGCATGAGTCTTGTATCCAGAAGATTTAACTTCAATCGGACAAATCTTATTGCCTCTCGACAACAAGAAATCAATCTCATAAGAATGTTTCTCGTCTTTCTCAAATGTATAGTAAAACAACTTATTGCCTGAGGCTGTAAGCATTTGGGCCACAAGGTTCTCATATATATAACCAAGATTTGCCTCCAACTTATCAGCCAACAACTTTTGATAGATTACATTTTCGGCAAAATCCTTATCCCAAAACACCATCGTTACAAACAATCCTGTATCTGCGACAAAGAGTTTATACTTTGATACATCCTGCGTAAACGACATACCAACATTTGGATCATCTGAGTGATACGACACAAGAACAGCCTTACTGTCTTCAAGATTGATGAGCATTTCGGCTTCTGCATTATTCTCAAGTTCTCCTACTACTGAGTTCGTATAAAAACGGGTTGATTTCTTACTTAATTGCGCAGGAATTGCCATAAACAACTTGCTTAGCTTTCCAGTTGAATCAATTTTTAAGAAGTCGTCCGAGTACAACTTTATGATTCTGCGTTTAACCGCATCTACTTTTGCGAGATTGTTTGTGTTAAGATATTCATTTACCGCCTGAGGCATTCCACCGACAAGCATATAAAGTCTCAAATCTCTTTGCTTTGTACGGTGCGCAGCACCTAAAGGCATTCGTTTTTCATAGAAAGAATTAATTAACGGAATAGATGCATTGTCGCCCAACGCCCAACGGAACTCTTCAAAGTCCATTGGGTACATATCAATCTGCTCCTCTTCGCTTGGAATCGTTATTCCCCTTGTATTTTGCTTGATACTGATAAGCGAGCCAGTCTCTATATAATCATATCTGCCATCCTGTACAAGATACTTGATTGCCTGTCTTGCATTCGGGCACTTCTGCACTTCATCAAAGATGATAACCGACTTACGATCTTCTAAAACGACATTATAGATGGTCTGCAATTGAAGAAATATAAAGTCCAAATCCATTAAATCATCAAACAGCGACTTAACAGCCGCAGATGCCTTATTGAAATCTATAATCAAATACGACGAGTATTCTTTTTTTGCAAATTCTTCAACAATAGTCGACTTACCAATGCGTCTGGCACCTTGTATCATCAAAGCACTTTCTCCATTTGACTCTTGCTTCCACTTAAGAATCTTATCGTACACCTTCCTTTTAAAGGCCCTCTTTTCCATAATATAAAACATTGATTCAGATGCAAAAATAAAGTATTTCCCGATTTCCCGCAAATTTAAAACAAAGAATTCCCCGATTTCCCGCAAATTCAAAACATCAGAATCCCCGATTTACCGCAAATTCGAGCAACACCTATAAAACAAAAAGTCAGTAGAATTTACTACCGACTTCATTGTCGGGGCGACAGGATTCGAACCTGCGACCACATGGTCACAAACAAAAAGTTGAGGACGATACCGTCTAACATTACCGACATTCAATAAAAAGAAAACATCGCAACCATTAAAGATTGCGATGCTCGTCGGGGCGACAGGATTCGAACCTGCGACCACCTGGTCCCAAACCAGGTGCGCTACCGGACTGCGCTACACCCCGGATAGACCTTTTTATTAAAGCAGGTCTAAGGCTTTAAACACTTTTGTCATCTTATCCAATGCACGGTCAACCTGCTCTTTTGTGTGGGTTGCCATCAGCGAGAAGCGGATAAGCGTATCCTGAGGTGAACAAGCGGGAGGAACTACGGGGTTGATAAATATACCCTCGTCCCACAACATTTTTGTCACCATAAAAGTTTTATCTGTATCGCGAATATACAAGGGGATAATAGGTGTTGATGTATTTCCTATTTCGAATCCCAATTCGCGGAAGTTCTTCAATGCATAATTTGTAACCTCCCAAAGGTTGGTCAAACGCTCAGGCTCGGCCTTCATGATATGCAGTGCCTCAATAGCCGCAGCAGTTGCAGCGGGAGTATTACTTGCGCTGAATATATATGAACGTGCATTGTGGCGTATATAGTTTATAACCTCCTTATCAGCAGCCACAAAACCACCGATGGTTGCAAGCGACTTACTGAATGTACCCATGATAATGTCTACATCTTTGGTAAGACCGAAGTGGTCGCATGTACCTCGTCCTTCACGACCGAGTACGCCCAATCCGTGTGCCTCGTCAACCATAATGCTTGCGTTGTACTTATCTTTCAGGCGTACAATTTCGGGCAAGTTGGTCACATCACCCTCCATGCTGAATACACCATCGACTACAATCAGCTTTATTGTCTCAGGTGCGCATTTTTTCAATTCATTCTCAAGAGACTCCATGTCGTTGTGGCGGAATTTGCGCACTGTAGAGAATGAAAGACGGCGACCGTCAACGATTGAAGCATGGTCAAGTTCATCGCACAGAATTGTATCGCGACGACCTGTAACACATGAAAGTACACCCAGGTTCACCTGAAAACCGGTTGAGTATACAAGCGCCTCGTCTTTTCCCACAAACTCGGCAAGCTCATTCTCCAACTGGATGTGGATATCAAGTGTTCCATTAAGGAAACGCGAACCGGCACAGCCTGTTCCGTACTTCTTGACAGCCTCAATGGCAGCCTCTTTGATTTTAGGGTGATTGGTAAGTCCCAAATATGAGTTCGAACCGAACATCAACACCTTCTTACCGTTCATTATAACTTCAGTGTCCTGCTCGCTGTCTATGCAACGGAAATAGGGGTAGACACCTTTTGCCATAAATTGTTGCGGCAAATCGTATGAGGCATATTTTTCTTTAAGAAATCCCATTGTTATCTTTATTTATACCCTGCAAGCAACTTGCGATGCTCGACAGAGCGAGTTTATTACCCAACTTTGCAGGCTGCAAAGATAAGCATTATTTTTAACAATACGGCACATTCGCATGCTTTTTTCAAAAAAAGCATAATTACTGCTAAATTATTACCTAAGAAACTGTTTAAATTTTATTAGAAAAGGTTTCTATATTCGCGACTTTGTTTCGGTTTCTTTGAGTCTATTTTAGGCATCTTTTCTTTCTTATCTTTTGGAAATAGCCCGCTATTCCCTGCAAGACAACAAAGAAAATCTACTCTAAAATAGTTCTCAAATAATTCCGAAATAAAATTCAAACAGTTTCTAACCGTGCGTATCCACTATTTTCGTAGGTTCCTGTTCGTTATTTCTGCGTTCGGTGTGATAAGCAAGAGCAGCTGCAAGGCGCAGAAATGCTTGTCCATCAGGTGTTTCGGGACGCAGAGCTACAGGTTCGCCATTATCACTGCACTCACAAATTGCCTGCACGAGAGGAATCTGTCCGAGCACAGGCACCCCGTACTGTTCGGCTACCTTCACTCCACCCTCGCGACCGAATATGTAGTAACGGTTTTCGGGAAGTTCGGCAGGTGTGAACCACGCCATATTTTCGATTAAGCCGAGGATGGGCACATTCACCTTGTCGTTAAGGAACATATTCATTCCCTTTATTGCAGCAGCCAAAGAGACTGCCTGCGGAGTGGTTACTACCACTGCTCCGGTGAGTGCGAGACTCTGCACTATGGTCAGATGAATATCGCTGGTGCCGGGAGGAAGGTCGATAAGGAAATAGTCGAGTTCACCCCAATCGGCATCTGCAATAAGCTGCTTGAGGGCATTGCTTGCCATTCCTCCGCGCCACAGCACTGCCTGTTCGGGGTCTACAAAGAAGCCTATCGACAACAGCTTGACACCGTATTTTTCTATCGGGATGATAAGGTCGCGACCATCTTTGAATTCGCTATAGGGGCGTGCATCCTCCACCTTGAACATTTTGGGTATTGAGGGACCGAAAATATCGGCATCCAACAGACCTACTTTGTATCCGAGACGGGCAAGGGCTATTGCGAGGTTGGATGAGACGGTAGACTTTCCTACTCCACCCTTTCCTGAGGAGATTGCGATAACATTCTTGACCTGCGGCAGGAACTTTCCAACCTCAGGACGTGCCTGCTGACGGCTGACAACGCTGATATTGCCTGCAATTTCCACTTCAGGACCAATGTATGTGAGTATGGCTGTCTCGGCCGACTTTACCACAGAACGGATGAACGGATCGGTGGGTTTTTCGAATATCAGCGAAAAGCTGACCTTGTTGCCATCGATACGTATGTTGTCGTCGACCATGTCTGCCTCTACAAGGTTTTTTCCGTTACCGGGGTAGCGTACCTTTTCGAGGGCTTCGAGTATAAGTTTGGGATATAATGCCATTTCTATTCTTTATTATTCCTACAAAAGGCTTATTAAACTTCGTAGTCTACCGCAGTACGACTCTCGCTTACCTCCTTGCAATAGGCCGCAACTTCGAGGTGCGCAGGATGCACCTGATAGCGTTGCATGGTCTCGAAACTGTCAAATTCCGAGATAAGCACTGCATCGTATGATGCTTCGGCGAGGTTGATGTTTACACCCACTTCGAGCGAGCGTATTTCGGGGACTACACCTACAAGGGCTTCAAGATGCTCTTTCAGCCACTGTGCATGTTCATTGCGGCTTTTGCCATTGACGCCATCCTTGAAGCGCCACATTACTATATGTTTAAGCATATTATTTACTTGTTTGCAATCCGCTGCGCTTGCTGCGGTTGTAGCTGCGGTAGCTGTCGAGTTCTATCTCTATTTCGGGTTCCACAAGCTCGCCCTCCGCAGGCAGACGGAATGATATATATTTTATATTTATGCCGCGCGACAACCACTGCTGTTCGTAGTAGGTCTTTATATCGAGCGGCTCGACAGCCTCGCCATCTGCATATATATCCTCAATACAAGAAACGACCGGCAGTTTGTTCACTTCGGTGATGTAACGTGTATATGTGAACATAAAGTTGCTGTCGCTCTTCAGATGCACAATGCCGTCGGGGACCATTATATTGCGGTAGCGTTGCAGGAAGAGCGATGAGGTTAGACGTTTAGTGTGCTTCTTCATCTGCGGGTCAGGGAATGTGAGCCATATTTCACTCACTTCGCCAGGGGCAAAGAAGTGGTCTATAATCTCGATGTTCGTGCGCAGGAAGCCTACATTCTTGAGTCCGTCGCGTATAGCCTCTGTTGCACCGGTCCACATGCGGGCACCCTTGATATCCACGCCTATGAAGTTCTTGTCGGGGTAACGGCGGGCAAGACCGACTGTATATTCGCCTCGGCCGCAACCGAGTTCTATCACGATAGGATTATCGTTCCCGAAGAACTCTTTGCCCCAATTGCCACGCATGGGGAAGGGGGTTGCATCGGCAATGGAGAAATGGTGCTCCACCACATTGGGATATTCGCGCATGTCGGCGAACTTCTGTAATTTTCCTTTACCCATAAATTTACGCTGTTATACGTTTTTCGTACTCATCTTTTACATACTCATAGAAGTGAGCATAGGTTGCACTGATATATGGATTAACCCACAACGACAATATGCCGCAGGAAATTATAGCCAGCAGAATCCAACCGATGAACGAGAGCCACAAAAGAAAATATTGCATTTTGTGTCCCTCCATCATATCCATACTGCGCTCGATTGCCTCATTGAAACTCAATTCAGGACAATCCTTAAGTATGAACTGTGTCTGCGAGTATGAAATTGCCTTTATGACACCGGGAACTATAAGAAGCAATGTCCACAGAAATTGATAAACATTTGTCAGCAGCATTGTTCCCATGATGCGAAGGAAATCCTTATAGCCGTCAAACAGCTGCTCTATCTTAAACTCTGATGCACTGCGCTTGTCATCGAAAAAGCCACGCTGTATGAGTAGCTAATCGGCAACAGCAGCAATGACACGAGGCATACAAAGGGGCCTGTCAAGGAGCCTGCTGCTATTGAAATTGCTATATACACCAACGTAAACAACGCAGCAGGCGTCCATCTGCCGCTGAGCTGAGTCCAGCCAAGATTGCGGAAATATTTTGCATTCATATTTTCTATTTTAGATGTCGAGCACTGTTACCCAACCGTGTGTATCGGGTTCATCGCCATACTGTATTGCACGCAACTTGTTGTATAGTGCTGTACATACTGGACCGGGCTTGCCATCCTTTGCAAAGACATATGAGGTACCCTTTTCAAGGTCATCGATGCGCTCGATAGGCGAAATTACGGCTGCTGTACCGCATGCTCCTGCCTCTTCGAATGTGCTGAGTTCCTCTTCGGGTATTGCACGCTGCTCCACTATCATGCCCATATCCTCGGCAAGCTGCATGAGACTGCGGTTTGTGATTGAGGGCAGAATAGATGTAGACTTGGGAGTAACATAGTGGTTATCCTTGATACCGAAGAAGTTGGCTGCACCGCATTCGTCGATATATTTCTTTTCTTTTGCGTCGAGGTAGAACTCGCAAGAGTAACCCTTTTCGTGTGCCATCTGATTGGCCTTAAGGCTCGCAGCATAGTTGCCACCAACCTTGTAACGGCCTGTGCCAAGAGGTGCAGAGCGGTCAAACTCGCGGATAATAACATAGGGGTTGGTTGCAAAACCACCCTTAAAGTAGGGGCCTACGGGTGTTACGAATATTACGAACAGATACTCGTCTGTGGGGTGTACACCTACCTGTGCGCCCACGCCAATGAGCAGAGGACGGATGTAAAGTGAAGCGCCACTCTCATAGGGAGGAATAAATTCCTTGTTAAGCGATACCACCTTGCACACCATTTCGCGGAACATCTCTGTGCTCACCTGAGGCATGAGAATACCGTCGCATGTGCTTTGCAGACGCTCTGCGTTTGCTTCGAGGCGAAAGATACGAACCTTTCCGTCCTTGCAGCGGAATGCCTTAAGTCCTTCGAACGCCTCCTGTCCGTAGTGCAGACATGTTGCAGCCATGTGGATGTTGAGTGTCTCCTCGCTGCAAATTTCCATTTCTCCCCATTTACCGTCGCGATAACGGCAACGTACATTGTAGTTTGTCTTTATGTAGCCGAATCCAAGATCGGACCAATCAATATTTTTCATATCGTAATTTAGTTTAATATTCTTTATTCTGTATTATACGCTGATGTATTGCGCTCAGCCTGCAAATTTACACATAATAAATAAGAATCTGTTTAAAAATCCATAAATTTTGTCTATTACCCAAAAGAAGAACGGGACAGCTTTGAATGAATGACTGTCCCGTTATAAATATGTTTTAGAAGCTGTTTGAATTTTATTTCGGAATTATTTGAGAGATATTTTGAGTAGATTTTCTTTCGCATTTTGCAGGGAATAGCGGGCTATTTCCAAAAAATAAGAAAGAAAAGATGCCGAAATAGACTCAAATAAGCCGAAATGAACATCGCAAATATAGAATTATTTTCTAATAAAATTCAAACAGCTTCTTATAAAACTACATTCCGAACGAGAGTTTGTCTATCTCCTCAAATACGAAACTGCATATTCCCAAGAGGATTATACCTGCGAGACAGACGATGAAACTGATACGCGAGTATTTGCTGCTGGGGAAATAGGGTATGGGATTGTCGTTGGGAGTAATATACATCGCCTTTACGATAAGCAGATAGTAATATAGTGATATTACAGTGTTTATAAGCGCAATGAACACAAGCACCCAAAATTCGGCCTTGAAGGCACTCATAAATACGAAGAACTTGCTGAAGAATCCTGCAAAGGGCGGTATTCCTGCGAGCGAGAAGAGCGCGAGCGTCATAAGGAATGCCAGTTTGGGATTGGTCTTATAGAGGCCGTTGCAATCGTCGCGCGACACATTGGAGCGTGTGTGATGCTCTATTGTCTCTATAATTCCGAAGACTGCGAGGTTGGCAAATATGTAGACAAGCACATAATACACAAGCGCACTCATACCCTCTTTTGAGCCGCCAATGACAGCGAGCATTATGTAACCGGCCTGCGAGATACTGCTGAAAGCCATGAAGCGTTTGAGATCGGTCTGTCGGATGGCGAAAAGGTTGGCAATGGTGATGCTGAGCACAATGAGTATATACAGTATCGTCTGCCAATACTTGATCATAGGTGCAAATACTTGTATGAGCACTACCATAAGAGTGAAGGCGGCCGCACCTTTGGATATTACCGACAGGTAAGAGGAGACCACAGTAGGAGCCCCCTGATAGGTGTCGGCAGTCCACAAGTGGAAAGGCACGAGAGATATTTTGAATCCCAGTCCCGCAAAGAAGAGCACAAGAGCAAACACTTGCAAGGGTACACCTGTAATATTATTCGCCACATCAGCAAAATAGAGTGTGCCGGTAGTACCGTAGATGAATGATATTCCGTAAAGCATCACAGCAGAGGAGAACATCGAGGTGAGAATATATTTCACACCTGCCTCAGCCGAATGGTGGCGGTATTTGTCGAACGCTACAAGACAGGCAAGCGGCAACGATGCAAGTTCCATGCCTATGAAGAAGAGCAGGAAGTGACGCGCGCTTATCATTATGTACATTCCAAAGAGTGTACTGAGCAACAGAGTGTAGAATTCGCCCTGTTTATGTGTAGTGTTTGCGCTGCGCAACCATTTGTTTGCCTGCATCACAAGGAGCAGCGTTCCGCCGGTGAGTATAGTCTTCACAATGCCTATCATGGGACAGGTATAGTACATTCCGCTGAAAAGTTCCGCTTCGCGGTAGCTCTCTCCAAGGCATATGGCTGTGTGCAGCATAAGCAGCAGGCAGACAACGGGGTGAAAATAGTGGCGCCACTTTCCGCGTGCGACAAGGTCATATACAAACACTGCTACAAAGATAGCCAGAAGGCTTACCTCAGGGCGCATTTCGAGAAATTGTATGTAGTTCATCTGTTTCGTGTTTAGGGAAGTTCCATAAATTAGTAACTTGGTTTTCTTGGTTGGGCGGGTTCAAATTCGGCCGCTTTAGGGATATATTATGCTGAAGATATTACCTACTCCCCCGTCTATGAGGTTGCTAACCCACATGGGAAGAATGCCGAGACCTGCGACGCAGGCGATCAGACAGATTACCGTGAAGCGCTCGTCCCACGTTGCATCGGTGAGGGCAAGATGGTGTTCGTTCTTGCAGACACCGTAGAGTATCTTGCCCACTACGCGGAGTATATATACGGCTGTTATCACAATACTTGTGCAGGCGATGATGGTTACACAGCGGTGGAAGATGTCGGGCTGTTCGAATGAGCCTACGAAAATTGTCATTTCGGCAATGAACCCGCTGAATCCGGGGAGTCCGAGATTGGCAAGGCCGGCAATGATGTATCCTACGGAGAGGAAGGGCATTATCTTCATCAGTCCGCTCAGTTCGCGTATATCGCGCGTGTGTGTGCGGCCATAAATCATACCTATGAGAGCAAAGAAGAGGGCCGTCATAAGTCCGTGCGAGAGCATTTGCAGAATAGCTCCGGTGCAGGATGTGCGTGTCATCATCAGCAGGGCGAAGAGTACAAGTCCGCAGTGCGACACCGACGAATAGGCATTGATATACTTGAGGTCGGTCTGACTGATTGCACTGAGTGCTCCGTAGACCACGCTGATGGTTGTAAGGATTATAAAAATCCATGCAAGGTCGTTGGCTGCCTGCGGAAGCAGATACATTGCAATTCTGAAGCATCCGTAGCCACCGAGTTTCATAAGCACTCCCGCGTGGAGCATCGACACTGAGGTAGGAGCACTTGCATGACCGTCGGGGCTCCATGTGTGGAAGGGGAAGAGTGCACCGAGTACGCCGAAACCGAGGAATGTGAGCGGGAAGAATATGTACTGTATATTGACAGGAATATTTCCCATTTCGGCAATTTCGAGGATATTCATAGTGGTTGCTCCGCTGCCGAAGTATATTCCCAATATTCCTATCAG
>JAFYLO010000092.1 GCA_017557045.1 Bacteroidaceae bacterium
GAGGAATACTTCAAGCAGAAATTTATCGAGAGTCACGAGTATCGTGATATGGGCTCATATTGGGAAGCAAAGAAGGGTAAGGAGCAGTGTGAGATAGATATTGTTGCCTTACGCTTGGAGAAGAACAAGGCGGTAGCAGTTGAAGTTAAACGCCAGCGAAAGGAGTTCAAACCAGAGGCATTTGCGGAAAAGGTGCAACACCTCAAAGATAAACTATTGCCAAAGTATGATGTTGAGCAACTATGCTTAACATTAGAAGATATGTAATAGGCTTTACTACCCATAATAATATCATATTATAGGGCTGTTGTAGTTTTATATTTCGGTGTCTAACAAAAATAAAAATTATTATTTTTTGTTTCTTTTTATCCTCCACGAGGAAGAGGAGTAGTAGATTTTTGAGGTATTTTCAGGGCAATTAAAGGCGTATTTCGGCACTACCCAATGGGGCATATACTACCCGAATACTGCCCCAACGGGATAGTCAGTTATATGTCTGTGGCTATCAGGGGAGTAAAAAGGGCCCAAGACTTCTTCGACGAGGAGGAGTATTAGAATTTCATCAGAATATAAATAGCTGATATTCAAAAGGGAAATAAGTAAAGACAAACTTATTTCCTTTTTTTTACTTATTAAGAATTGCTGATTTTTAATAGCTTTTAATTATCTTTGCGTTTAAAGCAATAAAAATTACGTCATGAACGACATGAATAGAATAAAAGTAGTTCTTGTGGAAAAGAAGAAAACCAGCAAATGGCTTGCAGAGGTTTTAGGTAAAAACCCAGCAACCATTTCTAAATGGTGTACTAATACATCCCAACCCGATGTGGCAACACTTCGAGAAATTGCTCGAGTACTCGATATTGATGTAAAAGAGCTTCTTAACTCTACAAAATAATCCTCTATTTTCATATGATAGCAATATATTATGGCAAAAAAGAAAAATAAAGTAGAAGAATCTCTGGTTCCCAAAGATGAGAAAACCCTTAAAATGGAAGGCGTACAGAATCTGTACAACTTCTTGTTTGAGGCATGCAATATATTGCGTGGTCCTGTAAGCCAAGATAACTTCAAAGATTATATAACACCTATTTTCTGATTAAAACGCATATCTCACCAAGTGGTTCTGCTGTATTCTGTCCCAGTTTTCTTCTAACGGATAGTCAGCGTGGATAAGCGACACAGACAAGAAAAAGGACTAAAACATTAATAAACTATAGAGAAACAAAGAATGGCTATGGTTACATCAAATTCCAACTTCTGCCCCAAACCTGTAGCAGAGTTCATAACAACAAAGCATCACTTTGTCATTCCTTCCTACCAACGTGGTTATCGCTGGGAGGAAAAGCAGGTTGTTGACCTATTGGAAGACATATGTGAGTTTGCTAAACAGGATAAAGAAGATAGTTATTACTTACAGCCACTCGTAGTAAAGCCTTGCAAGTGGACAGATGCTGACGGCGTACAGATTGACGCATGGGAAGTTTTGGATGGACAACAGCGTTTGACCACCCTTAGATTGATATTGATGTTCATCTTTGAGGAGGGCTTGATGCCTTTGGAAAAGAAGACATTCACACCCGATAAGATTTACAATCTGACCTATACTAATCGCCCTCAGTTGAACTTTGAAAAGCCAAAACCTCAAGACAACATAGACAGCTATTATCTGGCAGTTGCCAAGAATATAATTGAGAAATGGTTTACGAATCACATCGGTGTAGTGAACTCAATCAAAGAGTGTTTACTTTTCCCTAACAATGGCAAGCAAGTTAAGTTCATTTGGTATGTAGTTTCAGAAGAGAAACAAGCTATTGAAAGCATACAAGTGTTTAACAGACTTAACAAAGGAAAAATCAGTCTTACAAGTTCAGAACTTATCAAGGCATTGTTTATCATGGATAGAAATATCCTATCTAATAACGATCGAGTCGAAGCTGACAAACTGGCATTGGATTGGAACATCATGGAGCGTCAGTTTCAGGATGATAAGTTCTGGTACTTTATTAGCAACAGCAATGATAGTCATCAGACGAGAATAGATGTATTGTTTGACTTTGTAACAGAGAAACCAACCGACCACGCGGATAAAGATTATTCGTATCGTCTATTCCAGAACCTATATGACTATTGCAGAGCACAAGAACGTAAAGATGATTCTGTAGAACTTAAACAACTATGGAAGAAACACGGTATTGACAACATGCGTGCTGCTTGGGAGCATGTCATAAAAACTAATGACAGGTTGATTGCCTGGTACGAAAACAACTTATACTATCACTATGTTGGTTATCTGGTAAGTGTTGGCAATCAACCTCTTGATATCTACAATAAGCTAGAATACGCCAAGCAACAGTTTTCTGGCAGAGAGTGGACAAATGATGATACCGAGAAAGAGTTCCATAAACTAATTATGGATAGCTTCAAAGACAAAGGTAATTATCTCAACGCAGCCAGCATTGACGGTTTTGAATACGGCTCAAAGTATGTGTTCCGTCTATTGCTTTTGTTCAATGTAGAGACAAGTCGCCAGAAGGGACAGCGCTTTGCATTCGACTCATTCAAGAAAGAAAAATGGGACATTGAACATATTGACTCTCAGAACAACGCATCATTAGTTGAACACGAAGACCGTTTGCGCTGGTTGAATAATGTGGCCTATATTCTTGGAATAGAATCAAAACTGAATGAAAGAAAGGCAACAGCAAAGCCACTATACGATAAATGCATGGATTTTATTCCAAAGTATGAAGCTAATCTTAGGGGAACCGGTATTGACAAACAATACACCGATTTCTGTAAAGAAGTACTTGAATACTTCTCTGCCGGTGATGGTGCAATAAAGAATAAGGATAGTATAGGCAATCTGACTTTGCTTGATTATAAGACTAATAGAGAGTATCAAGATGCACCATTCCCATATAAGCGCCACTGCATTATCCGCGAAGATAAAGCCGGAAAACGCTTTATGCCTATAGGTACACGAAATGTATTCTTGAAATACTACTCGAACTCTAACACAGAATCATCCTTTATAGATGCAATGCGATGGAGTATGCCTGACTTTGATGGCTATCTAAGGGAGATACACAACACGGTTGATGTTATCTTCAATGTGTTTAACTCTAATTCTACAGAAACTTATGAGCGATAATATAGATAAAATGTGTTTCGTTGATCTTATTAAGAAAGGTAAGATACGCATACCACAGATACAACGTGACTATGCACAGGGACGTAAGAACAAAGAGGTGAAGGAAATACGCAACCATTTTGTACGTAGCCTTTTGCTTGTAGTAACAGGCAAAAAGGCTGAATCACAACTTGACTTTGTGTATGGTAGTGATAGAAAAGACGCCTTTGAACCTCTCGATGGTCAACAGCGTTTGACTACCTTGTTCATCCTGCATTGGGTATTAGGTTTTGATTTGCTGACAGCCGAAGGCGAATCAATATTGACATATGAAACTCGTAACACCTCTGAGGCGTTCTGTAAAGAACTGGTTCACCATAATGCAAAGCAGTTTGTGGATGAAGCTGCTGAAAAAACAAAAAAGTCAAGGAAAAAAGCAGAGGAAGAAAGAAGCAAGCCTGAAGAGCGGTATAACGCTTCCAAACTGAAAGCGCATATCTATACACCATCTGAAATTATCCAAAACAGAGATTGGTTCCAGTGGGGATGGCGTTTTGATCCTACCATCAACTCTATGCTTGTAATGATAGACACTATCTGTGAACAGATGGATTGGACATTAGATTTGGATACTTGTCAGGCTAGATTGAACAATATCACCTTTAATCATCTTGACTTGGGCGAGATGGGCATGTCTGATGAGTTGTTCATCAAGATGAATGCAAGAGGAAAGCTTCTCTCTGATTTTGACAAGTTGAAATCTACACTTGAGGAAGAAATTCAATTGCAGCAAGGAGAAGTGAATTGTGATGGCAAGAAACTTGCTGATTCATACATAGAACATGCTTGGCGTGAGAATATGGATGGAAAGTGGATAGATTTGTTTTGGCAGAAGTATGCAAGTGCAGTTATGACGCAGATTCCTTCTGATGATAATAAAAAAGAGAGACTTGCCGCTGCAAAGGAAACTGAAAAAAGATTGAAGATATTTCTGTTGCGTATGATTGCAATGCAGTTGTTTGCAAAAGTACCTAGCATAGATTTGTCGAATGACTTTGAGAAACCAGATGATGATGACGAGGAAGCAATGCGTCTATATGAAATCAGAAAGAATAGTATATATAATTTGCATGAAACCCTGTTTGAGTCTTCATATAATGTCAATGAATCAGATCTAGATGATTTGTTAATCGCATACCAGAATTATCTCGTTGACTGGAGAAGTAGCGACAGCAATATATTGCCTAGTTATTGCACAATCATTGATTTCAGAGAGCTCATAAATGATATTAACTTATGGATTATTGATAAAGGTGAAGGGCAATATACGGATGTAACAACATTATTGCCTCTGGATTCGTTCTTCGATAACAATGACTACACCTATTTCTCTCATTTAGTTGGCGATAACATTAGTAATGATACCCTTGCCACATTGTATTCATTGCAATGCTTCCTGAAGCTCTACCCATATAGGTCCGACTCGGAGGCTTGGTGCTTGAACTTTGAGGAATGGACACGTATGTCTCGAAACGTATTTAAGTTCGATAACAATACTGACCGTATCAATAAACGGAAGGATGCTTCGGATGCATTTGGAGCTGTATTCAGTATGGTTTCGGATATGAAACGCTATCATGAAGATAATGGTATAGACCTTTATGAAAACAATGCTGCAGTATTGTTATTCCTCAAACAACTTAATCACCCATACAAGGGTATTGACAATAAGTCTTTGGAGGAAGAAGAGGATAAGGCAAAATTGCGACTTATTGACAACGAAGGTATTATTAATGTTTCCTGGACAGATGCAATAAGAAATGCTGAAAGAAATCCATATTTATGGGGACAAATACGATGTCTGTTACATTGGGCAAATGGTAACCTGGAAACATTTATTGCTTATTCTAACTGCTTGACAAAGTGGATAAATCTTGATAGACAATGGGATAAACAAGAACTGTATTATAACGCTATGTTATGCTTACAGCCGGATTGCTGGAAATCTAAGAATCGACTTTATGAATTTAATAGAGACCGAGACAATAGTATGAAGCGTTATTTGCGAGAGGAACCAGAATTTGGTGAATCTGTTCGTGTGTTCATAAAGACTTGGATTGATTGGAATATTCAAGCTACATTGGAGGACTTCTGCAAACACACCATTGATTCAACAAACAACACAGGATGGGTAAAGTATTTCAAACAGCGTCCTCATATTATCTGGGAATCTTGGAGAAAGAGATTCTATGAAGATAAAGGACATATCATTTTTGCTCAGCAGAAGACAATGGATAGCCATTGCTTAGATTCAATGCTAAGTTATATTAAGTCACTTGCTGCTGATGTATTCTATAATAAAGAAGAGAAAAAGTGGATGAAAGATGTAATTGTAGAATTGCAGGACTCAAAGTCGCTTGGTTCTCATGGTTTGGTTATAAGCATACCTAACCACAACTGCGAGATTCGTTGGGGTGATGGCATAGGTGAATATGTCATTACAGAAGATGATACAACATTAATAATTAATGACATTGATGAACTTGTATCAACAATGGCAGAGACGATAGAGCGATATAAAACAGAATACAACAACTATGAAAAATATAACAAAACATAATCGTCCTATTAATACAGTTCTTAAAGAATACATTGAACGTCAAAAAGGTAAAGTCGTTGAAGCAAGAAAAGAATTACAAAGACGATTTAATGGATTAGACTGGAACATTCAGAAGAAAATTCTTATTGCACATCTAAAGTCATCAAAATCTGACAGAGAATGGGCTTATACTCTCCTACTTAACTATTGGGATGAGAGACTGCCCAAACACTGTCCTGACCGCTTTTTGCAAGAAAATGGGCGGACTGACAATACCGCTCTTTGAAGTCAAAATATTACCCGAGACTGTAAAATAAGGTGTGCCAAATGATTAAAAAGACTTTATACATAAGTACTCTCTATGGCAAGTGCCTTATATTCACGTTATTTTATAAATTTCCGGCAGCAATAGCACCATTTCGGTATTTTTCAATAACAGCAGTCATCTATTCAAACTTTGCATCATGCAAAAATTTTGAAATATCCCAAAGTTAAACTACCTTTAGCAAACAAAAAACAATAATAACTAAATACACCGCAAATGAAAGCAACAAGACTACTATCCTTTATTCTTATGGCAACAATCTGTCTGTCGGCATACGCCCGTAAGGTGATAACCGCACAGAGCCCCGACAAACAGACAACGGTAAGCGTAACACTCTCCGACCGCATCTACTACGATGTAGTGAGCCACGGTGAGACATTGCTCAAGCAGAGCGTAATAGGCATGCAGTTGAGCGACAGGACACTGGGTGCCAACCCTGTTCTCAAGAAGAAAAGCGTACGCAACATCAAAGAGACCGTAACACCACTCTTCCCTCTGAAATTCAGCCAAGTAGACAACAACTATACACTGCTTACACTGAACATGAAGGGTAGCTATGCTGTGGAGTTCCGCATATACGACGACGGCGTTGCTTTCCGCATGACTACATCTCTCCCCGGCGAGATTGAGGTGATGCAGGAGAACACAATATTCCAACTGGCAGATGATTGCAACCTTGTGCTGCAACAGCCCGGCGGCTTCAAGACCGGCTGCGAGGAGGAGTACTCCTTCGTGAAGAGCAGCGAGTGGAAGAAGGAGGACCGGATGACCGAGCTTCCCATACTCATCATGGGCAAGAACCAGAAGATTCTGCTCAGCGAATTTGACCTTTATAGCTACCCCGGTCTATTCCTCAAGGGCAATGCCGACAACAGCCTCACAGCCACACAGCCGAAGGCTCCGCTGGAGTATGAGGATTGGGGCGACCGCAGCCAGCACATAAAAAAAGAGGCCGATTATATTGCAAAGACAAGCGGCACACGCACATTCCCCTGGCGCTATATGCTTATCACACAGGAGGATGGTCGCTTGGCCGAGAACAAGATGCCTATGCGTTTGGCTCAGAAATGCCAGATAGAGGACACATCGTGGATTAAGCCCGGACAGACCTGCTGGGACTGGCTCAACGGCATACCCTACGGTCCCGAAGTTACCTTCGAGGGAGGCATCAACCTTGACACCTACAAACACTTTGTAGACTTTGCATCGCGCAACGGCATACCCTACATAATAATGGACGAGGGTTGGGCGCTTGACACCCGCGACCCCTACCGCACAAACCCCAAAGTCAACCTGCCCGAACTTATCCGCTACGCAAAATCGAAGAATGTCGGAATCTTCGTGTGGTTGCCCTGGCTCACAGTGGAACATCACATGGACCTCTTCCAGAAGTTCGAGGAGTGGGGCATCGTTGGTACAAAAATCGACTTCATGGACCGTCAGGACCAATGGATGGTCGACTTCTACGACCGCGTGGCAAAGAAGGCTGCCGAACACCATATAATGATTGACTTCCACGGAGCATTCCACCCCAGCGGATTGGAGTATCGCTACCCCAACGTGCTCACATACGAGGGCGTACGAGGAATGGAGTTCAACGGTGCTTGCAATCCCAAGAACAGCATCTGGTTCCCCTTCCTGCGCAATGCCGTAGGCCCCATGGACTTCACCCCCGGTTCAATGCTCTGCTACCAGCCTGAGAATCATCATGGCAACCGCCCCATCTGCGCCGGTGTAGGAACAAAGGCCTACCATCTGGCACTCTTCGTACTTTTCGAGAGCCATTTGCAGATGTTGATGGACAACCCCTGCCGCTACGACATGTGGCCCGACTGCCGCGACTTCATCACAGCTGTTCCTGTCAACTGGGACGAGACACGTGTACTTGCAGCCGAGGCGGGACAATATATTGTCATGGCCAAGCGCAAGGGCGACAAGTGGTTCATCGGCGGAATCACCAACGAGCATCGCCGCGAAGTGGATGTAACACTCGACTTCCTGCCCGAAGGCAAGAACATGCAGATGATCTCTTTCGTGGATGGTGTGAATGCCAACCGCATGGCAATGGATTACCGCTGCGAAAAGTCTGCTGTAAACAGCGGAAGCAAACTGCACATAAAGATGGTACGCAACGGTGGATTTGCAGCTGTCATAAACCAATAGAAAACACAAACAACACATACTATGACAAGAAAAAGACTGATGATAGCGTTCGCCGCACTCCTGACACTATCCTCTGCAAATGCGGCAGAGAATGTAAAGAGTGAAGGACGCACAATCTGCGTAACAGAATTTGGTGCCAAGCCCGACGACGGCAAAGACGACACAAAGGCACTGCGCCGTGCAGCGGAATATTGCCGCAAGAATGCCGGTACCACCCTGCTGATGCCCGCCGGTGTCTACCGTCTGCGCGATGCCGACGCCGAGCGTCTTGAGAACGAGGCAATGACAGGCAAAATGGGACAAAGCCCCGAAAACACAGTGTTTACCCCATATTACCCATACGTTAGCGGACTGAACTTCGAGGGTAGCAAGTCGACAACCATCGAGGCACGCGGAGCCATACTCATGTGCGAAGGATGGATGGAACCCTTCTCGATATGCGGCAGCACCGACTTTACCCTTCGCGGGCTCACCATCGACTACAAGCGCAAGCCTTTCTCCGAGGGACGCGTGTGTGCCATCGGCGACGGCACATTCACAGTGCAGTTCGGCGGGGAGCGCAAGATTGACGAGGGCACTCCCTTCCCCCGTGTAATGCTGTGGGACAATAAGATAGGAGGCATCTACCGTTCGCCCTACTACTTTTCGCGTCAGGAGGTTCTGCCCGACAACAAGGTAGTGTTCAAAGGCAAACTGGCGGATTACATGATGGGCGCACCGGTGGCTGCACCCCACTCTTTCCACTTCCGCCCCGCCATTCTTGTGTGGCGCTCCACAAACACCAACATTGAGGGTGTAACCATACACTCGCAGTGCGGCATGGGTATTGTAGGCTTCGACAGCCGCGACATATTCATGAAAGGCCTCTCCATTATACCCGCACCGGGCTACACATTCTCAACAAACACCGATGCCACCCACTTTGCCTGCTGCGAGGGCACAATAGGCTTCGACGGCTGCATGTTCCGCGGACAGGGCGACGATGCGACCAATGTTCACGGATATTACCACGACATTGCATCCATTGAGGACGGTTGGGCTACACTGACACTAAAGTCCCCCGCATTCACCCACATACAGGTTGCCGATGTTCCCCGCATAGGCGACAAGATGGAGATTGTACGCATTTCCACACTCGAAGTGGAGGGCATTGCCGAGGTTACCGATGTGCAGCACGAAGGCAAGCAGGTGGATGTAAAGGTTCGTCTGAACTGCGAGCTGCCTAAGGATTATGAGAAATTCTGTCTCTTCAACACATCCAAGCTCCCCCGTCTTGAGTTCCGCCGCTCTGTAGTTTGGGGTAACCTTGCCCGCGGAGTGTTGGCAAAGACACGCGGAGTGGTCATCGAGGACAATATCTTCCGTGGAAGCACCGGCACAGCCATACACGTAGGCGCCGAGTCGCACTGGAAAGAGGGTACACACGCAAAAGACCTGCTCATCGCACGCAACATGATTATCAATTGCGGATTGGGCGCCGGTTGCCAGTACGGTGCATCGGGTATAGCTGTCGTAATTGGCGCGCCCGACACCAAAGGCACCACCCTGCACGATGGAGTGAAGATTCTTGACAACACCATCATTGGCACAGGAGAGAACCGTTGCGGTATCTCCATAAGAAATGCACGCAACATCGAGGTTAAACGTAACCGCGTGGAGGGTTGCGGCATGGCTGTTGAGACAAAAAGCGTGGAGAATCTGAATATAGATTAACGTGAGTTCGATATAAGAAACTCTGCCCTTCAATCGTTAGCATAAACTCCTCCTCTTGGATAAGAGGGACATTGCTTATTACGCAATGTCCTCTTATCCAAGAGGGAGAGTATTTCCCTTATTTCGAATTCGCGTTAGATTAACCCATTGAAACCCATTTTAAGGCCTGCCCAATTGCTAATGCAAGGGCAGGCTTTTTTGTTTGCCTTAACCATAGGAAAGACAACAACAAACACACTTTTCGCCTGACAAAAGCGCAACTTTCTAAGAATATTTGCAAAAAGTTTACAAATTGTGCATTTTCCATGTTAAATTTAATAAAACCTTGTATTAAATATTAAACTTAGTGCTACCTTTATAGTCATATTATTGGAATAATCACAGCATTTTCGGAATGTCGATAAAAATAAAGAATCTGAATAAAGTATACCCCAATGGCAATCATGCCCTTAAGGATATAAATTTGGAGATACCATCGGGTATGTTCGGCTTGTTGGGGCCCAATGGCGCCGGCAAGTCCACACTCATGCGCATACTTGTGGCACTCATGGAGCCATCATCAGGTGAAATTGAGATGTACGGCTGCAATCTTCTGAAGGAGCGCAGGGAGGTAAGACGCATATTGGGCTATCTGCCGCAGGACTTCCGCTTCTTTGCAAAGTACAAGGTGGCAGAGTTCCTTGACTACGCTGCACGTCTGTCGGGAATGAACGATGGCAAAAGCCGCAAGAAAGCGGTTGCCGACATGCTCGAAAAGGTGGGACTCTACGAGGTGCGCGAGCGCTATGCAGCGAACTTGTCGGGAGGTATGAAACGCCGTTTGGGTATTGCACAGGCACTTATCCACGAGCCGAAAGTGATAATTGTAGACGAACCGACAACCGGACTCGACCCCGAAGAGCGCATACGCTTCCGCAATCTGCTGACACATGTGAGCGGCAACGACACCACCATCATCCTCTCAACGCACATTGTGGGCGACGTATCAAGTTCGTGCAACAACATGGCGCTTCTCAACAAAGGCGAAATTTCATTCAGAGGTTCACCCGAAGAGATGCTCAAACGTGCCGAGGGCAAGGTGTGGCGTCTGTGCGTGAACGACGATGAGTACCAGGCCATAAACCGGAAATACCCCATCATTGCCACAATACCCAACGGGGATATGTGGGACATACAGGTGGTTGCTGACAAATTCGATGAATACAAGGCCGAGAATATGCCGCCCAACCTCGAACACGCATACGTCTACTTCATGGAGAGAAGCCTTAACCTGTGGATGAACGACTAAGAAACACCATTTACTAACACTATAAAACAGAAAAAAGAGAGCATGCTCTTTCTGAAAAACATACAATCAGTCTCGAAATACGAATCGAAACTTCTTTACAGAAGTTGGTTCTTCAAAGTGTTTGCCACCCTGACGGTGATTGCAACCATCTTCACAGCCATTGCAACGCTCAACGAGTCGCGCCACGTGGAGAGCATACCCACTCTGCTCGGCTACTCGCTGATGCTCACATTCAACATAGGGCAGGCAATAGTGTCAATATTCCTTGCATCGGAATACCTCAAACGCGACAAACAGCTCGACACATCCGAAATATTCTATGTGCGGCCGCTGAGTAACGCCGAATATCTGTTGGGAAAAATGTGGGGAACCATACGCGTATTCCTGCTGCTCAATCTGATTGTGATAATAATAGGCACCATCTGCGGATACGCCAAGCTGGGCACGGCAGTAGACATAGGCAGTTTCTTCAAATACTTCTTTCTGATAAATCTGCCCACACTTGTGTACATCATAGGCTTGTCCACACTGCTGATGTTGATTATTAAGAATCAAGCACTTACATTTGTAATCCTATTAGGTTACATTGGCTTGACAATCTTCTACATAGGCGACAAATTCTACTATCTGTTCGACTACATGTGCTACAATATCCCGCTGATGGAGTCGACCATAACAGGCTTTGCCGACCTTCCTACGCTCATCATACACCGCATGATGTACCTGCTTTTGGGATTCAGTTTCATCCTGTTCAGCATACTGATGTTCCGCCGTCTGCCCAATTCGCACTACGCACTGGTACCGTGGGGAACATTCGCCACCATTGTCTTCGTGGCAACAATGTTTTTGGGTTATCTGCACGTAAGTAACTACACAGTAAAGGACAACTACAGAACCAACCTGATAACACTCAACAACAAGAACGTAAACAACCCAAAGATAGTAACCGACAGCTGCAATATAGATGTTGTGCAGCAGGGCGAAAAACTCTTCTTCGAGACAAGAATAACCGGTCGCCCCACAAAAAAATCCCAACAATTCACATTCACCCTCAACCCCGGATACGTGGTTACAGAGGCTGTTCTGGAGGGCACACCACTGACTGTGGAACGCGAAGAGCATCTTGTAAAAGTAACATTCCCCGAAGAGAAGACGACTGAGGACACAATCAGTTTTACGCTTAAATACAACGGTACGATAGACGAACGCATCTGTTACCTTGATATTCCCGAGGAGTTGCTTGTGGAGAGCGGCGACTTCAGCAGATACAAGATGGGCAAGCGCTATGCCTTTCAGGATGCAGAATTCACCATGCTTACACCCGAAAGCTATTGGTACCCCCGTCCCGGCGTATGCTACAGCGACGAAAGCCCCGACTGGCAGCAGAACTACTTCACGCACTTCAGCATGAACGTAACACCCAACGCAGGAAAGACTCCCCTGTCGCAAGGCAACATAAAACTGAGCGAAGACTCGCTGACCACGCATTTCACACTCGAATACCCCCTGCAATCACTCTCGCTGCTCATAGGCGACTACCGCACCCTGTCGGTAGAGTCGGACAGCACACTCTACTCTGTGTGGTACCTCGAAGGACACGACTACTTCACACAGAGCTTCGACTCATTGCAGGACACATTGCCCAAGCTCATCAAAGATATGCGCCGCAACATTGAAAAGGAGGTGGAGCTACCCTACCCCTTCAAGCGATTCTCGTTTGTAGAGGTACCCGTACATTTTGCAAGTTTCTCTCGCACATGGACACGCGCACAGGAGCGCCAGCAGCCCGAAATGCTATTCCTCCCCGAAAGAGGTTTCGGACTGTGGCAATTCGACTTCAGGTGGCACATAAAATGGCGCGAAGACCGACGCGAACACAATAAGAACCACGGCGGCAGAATACTTACCAACACCCAGATACAGGCTGAGGTGTTCCAACATTTCCAAGGACTGCTGCTCGACCAGAATGGTGGTGTGAAGTTCGACGAGGGACGAATGGGACGAACGACGATAACCATAGAAGAGAGCCCCTACTACATATTCCCTCAGATGTACAACTTCAAGTACAATATATACTCATCGGAGTGGTCGGTGGCAAACAGACTCATAGAGATACGTCTCAACAGAATGCCATGGTGGAACAACTTCTTGCAACGCAATGTCAACGGACTGAGCAACGAGGAGAAGTGTGTGCTGCTGTTGCAGGAACGCTCGTTCAAGGAACTGCTTAAAGACACTGAACTGCGCAACCTTATGAACAACATCATAGAGGTACAGGGAAGAAAACTCTTCCTCGATGCCGAAAAGGCATTGGGAGTGTCAGCTTTCCGCGACACGCTCTTCAACTACGTAAAGGCACACGCATTCCAGAACCTCTCATTCGAAACAATGCTCGACACAATGGGACGGTTGACAAAAAGCGATCTGCGCAGCAACCTCAAGGAGTGGGACAAGCCCACAGAAGTGGCTGAATTCCTTTTCGGTACCCCCACTGTAACAAAAGTTACAACCAACAAGAAAGATGTTTTCCAGGGCGACATTGTAATCTCCAACATATCCGACAAGCCCGGCAACGTGAACATGAAGCTCATATTCTGGACACGCAACGGCGACAACCAGACATTCGACGGTGAGAAGAAGCCCAACGAATGGGTTATCAGTTTCGGCCCCAAAGAGACCAAACGCATTATCACCCATTGGGAAGAGACACCCAATATGTTTGCCTGCACAGCACTATTCTCCAAGAATCTGCCCATGCACATAGCCACACACAGCGGAAAGGTCGAGACCGTCAAGACACTGACTCCCGAAGGCGAATATCCCCTTTCATCGGACTTCCTGTTCGAAAAGGACGAAATAATCGTAGACAACGAGGATGGAGAACAATTCTTCGAACTATCCGTACCCCCGCCTTCGGGCATGCTCAACGAATGGATAAAGCAGAAGAGCATTGACGAAGACTTCAAATACTCAGGCTTCAAGGAGTGGAACCCGCCCATGCGCTGGACACTGACCACCGATGGCGGATTCTACGGAAAATCCATACGCTCGGCAGCCGTGATACGCTCAGGAGGCGGCGAGGAATATGCAAAATGGAAAATACCCATCCCCGAACATGGCCGATACGAACTATACTATCATGTGCGCAAACCAATGGAGCTCAATTGGGGAGGATGGCACAACAGAGGTCGCCGTATGTACGACTTTATAGTAGAGACAGGCGAGCACAAGGAGGTAAACGAACTGAATATGCGCCGCGCCGACAACGGATGGGTACTGCTCGGAACATTCGAAGCCAACTGCGACACAATGTACGTAACCCTGACCAACAAGACAAAACTGCGATACATAACAGCCGATGCGGTAAAACTTATCAAGAGAAAAGAAGAATAATAACCAATAGAACCCGCCATATATATTATGCTACGACAAAAGAACAGATGGATGTGGATAGCATCACTCCTATGCCTGCTGAGCATGAACGCCGGTGCACAAATAAGCATGACACTCGACGATGCGCTCAACTACAGCATAGAACACAGTCCCGAACTGCAGACAGCGCTGATGAACCTGCGGCGCTACAAATTCAGCCTCGATGCCCAAAGAGCATCGCTGAAATCGAGATTCTCACTGACGCTCAACCCCGTCAGCTACAGCAGAAACCGATACTTCGAGAACCGTCTCTCTGAGTGGTACACCAATGAATCATTCTCAAGCTCGGGAACATTCAGCATCTCGCAGCCAATCATCTGGACAGGAGCCACCGTATCACTCAACAACAAATTCGGCTGGCAAAACAACAAGTCGAGCATCACAGGCGGAGCAGACAACGACAACAGGGCATTCAGCAACGACCTCTATCTGAGCATCACACAGCCTCTGTTCCGCTACAACCAGATAAAGTTCGATCTCAAGAGCATAGAGCTTGACTACGAGAATGCGCTCATCAACTACTCGCTGCGCCGTCTCAACCTCGAAAACTCCATCACCAACCAGTTCTACAACGTATACACAGCGCAGAACAACCTCGAAATAAGCAAAGCCGAACTAAAGGACGCCGAGGCAAACTACAATGTGATAAAGAACAAGGTAGATGCCGACCTGTCGACAAAGGATGAGCTCTACCAGGCCGAGCTTAACCTCGCAACTGCGCGAAGCACAGTCGACAACCGCGTAGTTTCACTCGAAAATGCCAAAGACGATTTTAAGAAAATCCTCGGCATAGACCTCTCTACAGACCTGGAGATTATCGCACAGGTGGAGGCAAAGCCCGTGAGCGTAGACCTCGGGAAAGCAATATCAAACGCACTCAGTTCGCGCCTCGAACTTAAGCAACGCGAAATTTCGCGCACAGAACTCGACATGCAGATGAAACAGATAAAGGAGAGCAACAGCTTCAACGGCGAACTGTCGATGTCGATAGGTATCACCGGCGACAACGAAAGGCTCAACGACATCTACCGCACCCCCACAAACAACCCCCGCGTAGCCCTCTCGTTCAACGTACCCATTTTCGACTGGGGCGAAAGAAAGGCACGCATCAAGGCACAGGAGATTGCAATAGAGATGCACAACCTCGAAACAGACGAAGAGCGCAAGGCTATAGAGATTGCCATCCGCAAGAGCTACCGCAACCTCAACAACCTGCTCACACAAATATCTATCGCCGAACAGAGTGTGAAGAACGCACAGCTCACCTATGATCTCAACGCCGAAAGATACCGCAACGGAGAGCTGACAGGTATGGAGATGAACCAGTTCCAGACACAGTTATCAAACAAGAAAATGTCGTACGTATCAACCATCATCGAATACAAGAAAGAGCTGCTCAACATGAAGATACTGACACTCTACGACTTTGAGAACAACAAGGCGCTGATACCCATGAGCGTTGTACCCGCATCAGAAAAATAAGAAAACAATATACCCAAACAATATAAAGATCAAATACCATGAAGATAAATAGAACCATACTATTGATAGCAGCAACCACATTGGCACTGACAGCGTGCGAGAAACGCCAGCAGGGAGGCTCGTCGGAGATTGCATCACCCGTATCTGTTACGGAGGTCAGCAAAAGCAGCATAAGCAAATACAACAGCACATCGGGTACAGCGCTCTCAAACTCAGAGGTAGAGCTGAAGTCCGAAGTAGCCGGTAAGTACAAATTGCAGAGGAATCCCCGCACAGGTGCCCCCTACAAGCTCGGCGACCAGGTGAAGGCAGGCGAAACAATCGTGAAGTTCGAGAACAAGGAGTATGAAAATGAGATTGCAATAGACTCCAAACGTCTGAGCCTCGAAATTGCCGAACAGGAGGAGATAAAGAACCGCGCCATATACGAAAAGGGCGGTGTAACATTGAGCCAGCTGCGTAATGCCGAAGTTGCAATCACCAACGCAAAATACAGCTACGAAAATGCCAAGCTCAACCTCGAAAAGATGAGCATTAAGGCACCATTCGACGGTGTAATCGTCAATCTGCCCCACTACACTCCCTCGGTGCAGTTGGCATCGGGAACATCCATCGTCTCAATCATGAGCTACTCGAAGATGGTGATGGAGATCAACCTCCCCGAAAGTGCAATCAACGAAGTAAAGACAGGACAGGAGGTATTCATCACACACTATACACTTCCCAACGACACAGTAAAAGCCACTGTCAGCGAACTTTCGCCTGCCATCAGCCCCGAAACACGCACATTCAAAGGCAAGCTCGTCATAGACAACGAGAAGATGAAGCTGCGTCCCGGTATGTTCGTCAAGGCCGACATTGTGGTAAAGAAGGCAGTAAATACCATTGTAATTCCCAAGGAGATTGTAATGAGCAACCGCAACCGCAAATATGTATATATTGCCGAAAAGGGCTTTGCAAAGGTACGCGACATAAGGACAGGCATCGAGGACAACGACAACATAGAGGTGCTCAACGGACTTAAGGTAGAGGATCAGCTTATTGTCAGAGGATACGAGACACTGCGCGACAACAGCAAGATAAAGATACAGAAATAGGAAGATGTTTGAACCTCTTTCGGAATTCACAGGAACTTTAAATTGAATACTTCTAAATAATGAAGAAAATAATAAACTTCGCTGTCAGCAACCCGATAACCATCCTAATGGCCGTTTTGGGTATAATGTTGCTTGGCAAAATATCATACGACAAACTCAGCGTCGACCTTCTGCCCGACCTGAACAATCCTAAGCTGTATGTAGACATTACCGCCGGAGAGCGTCCGCCCGAAGAGATCGAGAAACTCTTTGTGAAGAGAATGGAATCGATGGCAATACGCCAGCGCGATGTCATGACCGTATCCTCTGTAATAAAGGCGGGAATGGCGCAGATGACAGTGGAGTACACATGGAACAAGGACATGGACGAGGCTTTCCTCGACCTGCAGAAGGCTATGAACACCATAGCACAGGACGAGAAGCTGACTAAGCTCGAAATCACACAGAACAACCCCAACACCGACCCGATAGTTCTTGTGGGAATGTCGCACGACAATATAACCAACATGGCCGAACTGCGCAAGATTGCCGACTCGTACATACGCAACGAGCTTATCCGCGTGGATGGTGTGGCCGATGTTACACTGACAGGCGGCGAAGTGAGCAACCTTGTGATAAAGACCGACCCATATAAATTGGCGGCATACAACCTTACCATCGATGCCATAAGCAGACAGATCGAGGAGGAGAACCAGCGTCTCGCAGGCGGCCGCGTGGTGGAGATGGGCGAACAGTATATCGTCAGCGGAGTGAACATTCTGAAAAGCGAAGAGGACTTCGGCAACATCATTGTAAGCTACAAGAGAACGGAGACCGCCGCAAACGGTACAGCGAATGCAGCCGCCCAGAATGCTTCCGGCGAGGATATGGCACCCATCTATCTGAAAGAGCTTGCCGAGATTTCATTTGAGAATGAACGCCCCGAAAATATCGTGCGCATAAACGGCCGCCGCTGCATAGGACTCTCAGTCTACAAGGAGATGCAGCACAACACAGTAAAGACCGTGGAAGGCGTAGTAAAACGATTCGCAGAGATTGAAAAGGCACTGCCCGGCTACAAGTTCGAGGTAGTGAGCAATCAGGGAACATTCATCAACAGCGCCATTGGCGAGGTTAAGGACAGCGCCATCTTAGGTGTGCTACTCGCAGTGATTGTGCTCTACCTGTTCCTGCGCCGTCTGAAGGTTACACTCGTAATTTCACTGGCAATGCCAATATCCATAATCGCCACCTTCAACCTTATGTTCTTTGGCGACCTTACACTGAACATAATGACACTCGGCGGTCTTGCATTGGGTGCAGGTATGCTTGTGGACAATGCCATAGTGGTGATAGAGAGTATCTTCAGAAACCAGGAAAAAGGCATGTCGGTGAAAGAGGCTGTCGTGCAGGGCGCAAGCGAGGTTGGTGGAGCAGTAACAGCATCCACCCTCACCACCATTGTGGTGTTCCTGCCCATAGTCTACCTGCACGGAGCATCGGGCGAACTTTTCAAAGACCAGGCATGGACGGTAACATTCTCACTCGTATCGTCGCTCTTTGTAGCCATACTTGTGATACCCACACTCTACGAAAGAATGTTCCGCAAGAACAAAGATAAAGACAAGAAAGCCATACAGACCGATTCGTCCGTAAGGATAAAGGGCTACTCCAATCTGCTGCGCACCATCCTGAAGCGCCGCTGGGCAGTGGTAGGAGCATCGCTGCTGCTGGTTGTAGGAACATACTGCCTGCTCCCCTTCATTGGAGCCGAATTTATGCCTAAGGCCGACAACAACTCTTTCAGCGTGGAGATAAAATTGCAGGAGGGCACACGCCTTGAACGCACAGCATCCACAGCCGAAGCGATAGAGAATCTTATCTACTCAATCACACAGGATTCGCTCTGCACCGTATACAGCCACATAGGACCGGGCTACAGTTCGGGCGGCAACATATTCTCGGGCGACAACACAGCAACACTGAAGGTTATACTATCGCCCGAATCGCGCTACGCACCCGAAGAACTCATGGAGGAGCTTATCACAAACACAGCCGACATCGAAGGTCTCGAACTCTCATTCATGCAGGACCGCAACTCGCTCGGCTCGCTCATGGGTAGCGAGGATGCCCCCATTGTGATAGAGGTAAAGGGCGAGGAGCTTGACGAAATCGCCGACATTACCGCAAAGGCTACAGAGATTGCGACAGGTGTGCCGGGACTCTTCAATGTGAGCAATTCCATAGAGAACGGAGCACCCGAAATGGTCATCACCGTAAACCGCGCACTCGCCGGCATGAACAACCTGAACGTAACGACCATCGTAACACAGATACAGGAGCAGCTGTCGGGCAAGAATGCGGGACAGATGGACTACAAGGGCGAAATGCGCGACATTATGATTAAAGTCCCCGAAATTCCACTTTCACAGCTCAACGACATTGTAATCACACACAACAACAAGCAGTTCCGCCTTGCCGAACTTGCCGACATACGCCGCGATGTGGCACCGAAAGAGATATTCCGCCGCAACCAGAGCCGCATAGCAAAGGTAACGGCCAATCTCGAAGAGGGTTACACACTCAGCCAAGTATCCGAGGAGTTGCGCACAGCCCTCGCAGCCATAGAGCTTCCAGCGAACTACAATATAAACATCACCGGCGAAGAGGAGAAACGCGAGGAGTCGATGGGAGGACTTATCTTTGCACTTGTACTTTCAATTGTGCTTGTGTACATGGTCATGGCATCGCAGTTCGAATCGCTGTTGCACCCATTCACCATCCTGCTGACAATTCCATTGGCACTGGTGGGCGCAATACTGCTCTTCTTCATCACCGGCACCACGATAAACATCATGGGTGTAATCGGTATAATAATGCTTTCGGGTATCGCAGTAAACAGCTCCATCATACTCGTCGACAGAATAAACCAGCTGAAAGAGTCGGGAATGGTGCTCACAGAGGCCATTGTGGAGGCTGCACAGCAACGTATAAGGCCCATCCTTATGACAAGCATCACCACCATCCTGTCGCTGCTGCCTATGGCAATAGCCTTCGGCGACGGCGCATCACTGCGTGCACCTATGGCAATAGCTGTAATAGGCGGTCTTGTAACCTCAACCCTGCTCAGCCTCATTGTAATACCCTGTGTATATTACCTTTTTGAGCAGATGAAAGCGTCGTTCAAAAGATAAAGCCCACAAGAAAAGATGAACTTCATTATAAAACGAAAGATAACAATATGCATGCTGTTCATAGCCATTTCCCTATTGGGATATGTCTCCTATAAACAGCTGAAAGTGGAGATGCTGCCCAATGCGGAGCTGCCCATGCTTTTTGTCAGGGTATCCTCAGACAAGGATGTTACCCCCGCATACATGGAGTCAAAGGCCGTAATACCGCTCGAAGGCGTCATCAGCACAGTAGAGGGCGTGGAGAACATCGAAGCCACTGCAAGAAACAGACAGGGCGAGATACGCGTCGACTTCAAGAAGGGGATAAACCTCAAATACATTACATTGAAGTTACAGGAGAGGATTAACAGCATACTCCCCTCGCTGCCCGACGGCTTTACGGTGAACATAGAGAGGGCAAATGTCAATGGAGTCAACAACAACTTCATGACCATACAGGTGCGCGGCACCGGCGGAGTGGACAGACTGCGTGCCATCGTCGACAAGGACATAAAGCCGCAACTTGAAAATGTCGACGGTGTTGCAGCCGTGAACGTATACGGCGGACGCGAAAAGGCCATAGAGATACGCTTCGACGAAGCCGCACTCTCGGCACTGAAGCTTACCCCCGCCCACATAAGGGACATTCTCGCACAATACAATCAGGAACGTACATTCCTCGGCTATGTAAATTCGCCCGACATACGCTACTATGTACATCTTGACGCAAACTACGACCACATTTCGCAGATAGAGAATGTGATTGTGGCCCCCGGCCCCATCTATCTGAAGGACATTGCAACCGTCTTCTTCGACATGAAGGAGGAGACCACACTGAGCCGCGTAAACGGCAAGGAGGCAATATCCGTAGCCCTCGTCAACGATGCACAGGTGAACCTGCTGGAATTGTCGGACAGGACAAAACAACGTATCGAAGCGCTCAACCAAGAATTTCAGGCACAGGAGATCGAGCTTGTGGTGCAGTCAAACTCCGCCGACGAAATCGAGAAGAACATCGACCAGGTGGTAGAACTTGCAATAAGCGGTGCCCTGCTTGCCATTGCCGTACTGTGGTTCTTCCTGCGCAACATACATCTTGTATTCTTCATAGCACTTTCTATGCCAATATCAATATTGGCAGCATTCAATCTGTTCTACTACTACGACATTTCTATAAACAGCCTCACGCTCATTGGTATGGCACTGGCTATAGGTATGTTGCTCGACAACAGTATTGTGGTGCTCGAAAATATCTACCGACTATTCACGCATGGCAAGAGTGCCGAAGTTGCCGTAACGCAAGGCACGCGCGAAGTGTGGAAATCAATCCTCGCCGCCACTCTGACAACAATCACCGTATTCCTGCCTTTCCTCTTTTCCGAAGAGGTATTCATAAAGCTGATTGGCGAACACATTGGAATCTCCATCATTGCAACACTGGTATTCTCGCTTACTGTGGCACTGCTCTTCGTACCTATGGCCACATACGTGATGCTGAAAAGGAACAAGGGAGGAAGCGTATTCCACGACAAACTATCGATTAACCAGCGTCCCATACAGATATACACAGTGCTGCTGAAGACCAGCCTGCGCAAGCCCGCGATTTGCATCACCGGCTGCATTGTTGTGCTTATTTCCTTGTGGATGATGGTCCTATCCACCAACAGCGACAGCAGCAAGCCCGTAAACACCGACAGGGTGGACATGACACTGACAATGCCCTCGTCGAGCACACTGGAATATTCGGACAGAATGGTATCCATACTCGAAGAGAAACTCGACAGTTTCCCCGAAAAGGAGGAACTTATCTGCCGCATACAGGAGGATGCAGCCTCTATAACAATGGTGCTGAAGGAGGACTACCACAAAAACCGAAGCATTACATCCATTGTAGAGGAGTTAAGTAAACTTGCGCAACTGCCCAACGTGGAGATACGCATAACCACAGGCTCATCGGGTGGCGGACAGAACGGTGCGGCATCCGCCATGAACAACTTCATGAGGGTGTTGGGCGTGGGCGACAACAGCGAGCGCATTGTCATCAAAGGCTCCGACTTTGACATGATGGACATCGTCGCCGACAACATACGCTACAACCTGCGCGAAATGGACTTTGTCGCATGGAACTGGGCAACAAACCCCGGTCGTCGAAACGAGATACACCTTATCTTCGACCCGATACTGCTTGCGTCGTACAACATCACCCGCCAGAATATCCTTAACGGACTGAGTTCGCTCAACAAGGAGCTTACCACAAACAGCTATCTCAAGCTCAACAACGACGAATATGCTATAGTAATAAAGGAGGATCTGAGCGAAGAGGAGGAGAAAAAGCAGAAGAAGATACAGAAATCCATTGAAGACTTGCGCCGTGTGATGATTCCCGATGCCAACGGCGGTCTGCACGAATTGCAACAGATTGCATCCATCAGACAGACACGCGACATTGCAAGCATACGCCGTGTGAACCGCGACCGCGAAATAACCATATTCTATGGAATAACACAGAGCGAGGAACTGCCTAAGGATGTACTCGAAAGTTACCGCGACGAGATCGACGAACTTATCGCAGGGTACAACATACCCAGCGGCATTGCAATAGAGACGATACGCACCGAGGAGTCGTTGAGCGAATTCAACTTCCTCATCCTTGCATCGCTGATACTGATATTCATGATATTGGCATCGGTGTTCGAGTCGGTGACCACGCCGTTCGTGCTGCTCTTCACCATACCTTTGGCAGCCATTGGTTCGTTGCTCGGCCTCTTCATCACCGGCAACAGCCTGATGAACGCAAACACCATGACCGGATTCCTCATACTCCTCGGAGTGGTGGTAAACAACGGTATCATACTCATTGACTACTCCAACATATTGCGCCGCAAGGGTTACGGCCGCAACAGGGCACTCATCACCAGCGGATATTCGCGTCTGCGACCGATACTCATCACCACAGCCACCACTGTGATTGCGTTGCTGCCTATGGCTATGGGCAACACAGACTATGCAGGAGCCATCGGAGCACCCTTTGCGGTAACCGTCATCGGCGGTCTCTCATTCTCGGCACTGCTGACGCTCATACTCATACCCACCGTCTACCTCTCGCTGGAGAACATACTCAAATGGTACCGCTCACTGAGCCGTCCCATGCACCTGCTGCATCTGGCTATATTTGTCTGCGGAGCGCTATATATATACTTCACTGTATACGGAGCCTTCACACAGTTGCTCTACCTTATGGCGCTCACAGTGCTCATCCCCGGATGTACATACTTCATAAAGACCTCGATACGTATTGCCGACAACAAGATAATAAAGAGGGACGACGAGATTGTAATAGAGATAAAGAACCTTGTAAAGATATACGACTGGTCGAACAAATTCACCCGCCAATGGGAGAGCGGAATAAAACTGCGCAAACGATTGGGACTGCACAGCGAATTCCACAAACTAAGAGATTTTATCTCTGTGCTGTGGCAGGTTGTAATCTACCTGTTCCTGCTCTACATGGTAACCTGTTATCTTGAGCACAAATTCTGGATTATAGCTCTGTCATTTGCCGTATGCGCCGGCTTCTACGACCTGTGGAAGAAAGTCAGAGAGTACCTGAAGTACAAGAGCCACAACCACAAGAGGATAGTGAACATACTGCACAAGGTGGTCTTCTTTGCACTGCCTTTTGCAACGCTTATGCTCATTTCGGACCGCATAGACAACACCCCCGCCACAATAGTGATAGGCTTCCTGTGGGCATTGGGAATGGCAGTGAAACTGACCTCGGACTACATCTATGTGCACAGAATAAACATCGAGCGCCTTACCGGAAAGTTTGCCGAGACACGAAGAACGCTCTTCACCATTGTCAAGAGCATTCCCATCATCGGCAAACGCCGCACACCCTTCATGGCACTAAAGGGCGTATCGTTCAGCATCAAGACAGGTATGTTCGGTCTTCTCGGCCCCAACGGTGCCGGAAAATCCACCATGATGCGCATCATCACCGGTATTCTGGAACAGAGCTACGGAACAGTGTGGATAAACGGACTGAACACAAAAGAGTACCGCGAGGAACTTCAGAGCCTCATAGGCTTCCTGCCTCAGGAGTTCGGTATGTACGAGAGCATGACCTCATGGGAGTTTCTCGACTATCAAGCAATGCTCAAGGGCATTACCGACCCCATCGTGCGCAAGGAACGACTCGAATATGTGCTTAAAGCCGTACATATGTACGAGAGGAAAGACCACAAGATAGGCTCTTTCTCGGGAGGTATGAAGCAGCGCATAGGCATCGCCCTGATACTGTTGCACCTGCCACGCATACTTGTGGTGGACGAACCTACCGCCGGACTCGACCCGCGCGAGCGCATACGCTTCCGCAACCTGCTTGTGGAGCTCAGCCGCGACCGCATCGTCATCTTCTCGACACACATCATCGAGGACATTGCAAGCTCCTGCAACCAAGTGGCAGTAATCAACCGCGGAGAGCTCAAATACTATGGCGACCCTGCGGACATGACAAAGTTTGCCGACAACAAGGTGTGGGTGTTCGACATCGAGCCCGAGAAGTTCGACACGCTCGACGAAAAGCTCATAGTGAACAACATGATGAACGGCGACAAGATACGCGTACGCTACATATCGGTAGAAAAACCATACGAAAATGCAGAAAGGGTGGAGTCGAACCTCGAAGATGCCTACCTCTGCCTGCTTAAGAATTTATAGAATCTCCCTATAAACAAAAAGAGACATGAATATAATAAATATCTGCAAGGCCTACTTCCGCCTGTCGGTCTACAATATGAAGATTATCTTCGGAGGAAAATTCATATGGTTCCTCCTCACCGCCTTTGCGCTGTTCGCCTACTTCATGTTCGACAGCGCTTACCGCGGCGAGGTCCCCGGCGACGAGCACATCTACCGTTTCCTCTTCTTCCCGTCGTTGCTGCTGATATTCTACCCTGCAGTCTTCGGCATACAGAACGATGCGGACAACCGCATACTGGAGATACTCTTCGGCATCCCCAACTACAAGTACAAGGTGTGGATGGCAAGACTCATACTCATCTATGTGGAGATATTCTTCATACTGGTGTTGTACGCATGGATAGCAAAATACCTCATATACCCCGTCAATCAGTTCCAGATAGCCTACGAGCTGATGTATCCGGTGCTGTTCATGGGTAACCTTGCCTTCTTCTTCTCCACTGTAACACGCAACGGTAACGCGACAGCCATACTCATTATCATCTGCGGAATAGTGGCGACCGTCCTATCGGCCGGCCTCACCAAGAACAGCATGTGGGATATTACGCTCAACCCCCTTACAATGCCCGAAAATGTGCACGCCGTAATATGGAGCGACACAGTGCTGAAAAACCGCATATTCCTTGCCATAGGCAGCGTAGTGTGGATGATGCTGGGACTGCTGAACCTGCAGAAGCGCGAGAAGTTCATCTGATGCTCAAACAGAGGAAATACACTTTTTAATATCCCCACAAAAGGGGCAACCACAAAACCGCCGCCACCGTAGACTCCTATGGTGGCGACAATTTTATATAATAATAAGAAGCTGTTTTGCATTTTTTTCGTATGTTTGCAATCACATCCTAATACCTAACAAAAAAAGACACACTATATGAAAAAGACAAAACTATTTATCGCATCGGCTATGCTGACATTGTTGGCTGCCTGCACACCTGCATCGGATAATTGCACTGAAAAATGTTGCACAATTGCAGAGGATTCCGGCAAGGAACTGCGCTTCGAATCCTCGGACAAGAACCTTGAACTTACTTTCCTTTGGGGCGAAAAGATGGCGCTCTCCTACGCCCACCACGGCGACGATGCCGTAGGCTGCTGGTACGAGGCAGCCCTCCCCAGCCGCAACGCTTTCTGTATGCGCGACGCCGCCCATCAGAGCATCGGTGCTGAGATTCTCGGCCTGTCGAAACACAACTACAACATGATGTCGAAATTCGCTGCAAACATCAGCGAATCGAAAGACTGGTGCACATACTGGGAGATCGACAAGGACGACAAACCCTGCCCCGCCGACTACACAAGCGACAACGACTTCTGGTACAACCTCAATGCCAATTTCGATGTGATGTATGCCTGCTGGCGCCTTTACGAATGGACGGGCGACAAGCGATATATCGAGGATGCTTCATTCAACAATTTCTACTCGCTCTCGGCCAAGGAGTATGTGGATAGCTGGCAGCTCAACCCCGAGCAGATGCTCACACGCACACGCGAGGTGAACCGCAAGCCCGACGCCAAGCGATTCGGCGGCTCACGCGGTGTACCCTCATACGTTGAATCCTACGGCGGCCTTTACAGCAGTTCGGACCTTGTGGCAACCATCTACGGCGGCTACGACGCATACAGCAAGATTCTTGCCGAGGCGGGCAACAGCGAAAAGAGCAAACAGATGGCAGCACGCGCCGAGGAGTACCGCCGCCACCTCGACGAGAAGTGGTGGAGCAGCGACATAAACAGCTACCACACCTTTTGGACAAACAAGGGCGAATTTGCCGACGGCGAGGGACTTACACACGTCATATGGTTCGGCGCTGTGAAGGAGGCTGCACGCATCAAGGGCACTGTGGAGAAGATGCTCGCACGCAAGGAGTGGAACATAGAAAACATCTCTTACTTCCCCTTGCTGTGGTACCGCTACAACTACAGCGATGAAGCATACAAAATACTCAAGGACATCGTGCTTGCCAGACGTTGCGAATACCCCGAAGTATCCTATGGAATGGTCGAGGGCATCGTCAGCGGAACTATGGGCATAGAGCCGAGCGCATCGAAGAAGCGCATCACCACCCTACCGAAGATTACAGGCGAGAATTATGTGCAGATAAGCAATCTGCCTACACTCGGCGGCACAATCAGCGTACGCCACAATGACAACCGCACATCTGCCCTGCTAAACAACACAGCCTCTGAAATTACATGGGAGGCAGCCTTCATGGGAGAGTATGAAAATATCCTTGTGAACGGCAAGAGCGTGAAGGCAGAGAAGCGTACCGATGCAATGGGAGCGACAATATCTTATGCAGAAGTGAAATTGGATAAAGGCGAAAAGGCCTGTTGCTGTGTGAAATAGTTATCAGAGATAGATACTACTCTTTTAAACAACGGTTCGCTCAAATGAAGCGAACCGTTGTTTCGTATATGACAGACAATACACCACTTACTATAAGCCCTCTTCGGCTTCAAGTAACTAATCTTTGTACACATCTTTAGGCTTTTATGTCTTTCGCTAATAAACATACTAAAAAACACTGTCCCTCTTGAATAGGGACGAGAACTTTTTTCGCAAAAAAGTTCGGAGGGAGTTCTAAAATCTATCGTAGAGCAAAAAACATACGATGAAAAGAGAACTCCTCCGTCTTCAAAAAAACCTGTCCATCCGCATTTGCAATGCGGATGCTTTGAGTATCAGCATTTACAATGCGCTTATACAATACAATTGAACCTACATAAACGAAGACTGAAGTACATAGATTTATAATAGCTTTTTAGCGCATCACAGATGCTTATACTCTATCATTCGCGTTACAAACGCGAAGGTACAGAAACCTTTTGCTTGTGTATTCTTTCAAACTCCCTCCCCTCCTCATTCTAAGCCTCACTTTATGTTCGGCACTCCTTTGGGGAGCTAAAGCTCCCGTCGTCGCAAACATTGCTTATTACGCAATGTCCCTCTTATCCAAGAGGGCGAGCTGTTTTTTCTTGTCTTTCAATTGGTTACATAAACTCCTCCTCTTGGATAAGAGGAGGTGGATTCAGCTTGCTGAAGACGGAGGAGTTTGATGGTATTGCTTGCCATGTTCTTTCAAAAGAAACTTGAAAAGTTGTCCCTCTGTCCATCCGCATTTGCAATGCGGATGCTTTGAGTATCAGTATTTACAATGCACTTATACAATACTATTGAACCTACATAAACGAAGACTGAAGTACATAGATTTATAATAGCTTTTATTTTTAGCGCAGCACAGATGCTTATACTCGTCCCTTCGCGTTACTGTAACGCGAAGGGACGAGATAAAACACACAAAACAAAAGAGGATGCACTACAAAAGTACATCCCCTTATTATATAGCTATCTGGATTCTTTACTAGTCCGCAACTATAGTGCATATTTCATTGCAATACAACAGGTGCAGGCACAATCGGCCAAACACCCTATAACGGCAGCAACATATTGCTGCAAAGGAAGCAATATCATTCATCAAGCACTCCCCAGTCGGAGAGTTTCCTCAATGTTTCGAGTCTGAATGCTCCGGGCCATGCAACCAACCAGTTGTTTATGCGCGATCTTCCGGGGGTGCCGCCGAATCCCCAACGACAGTTGAAGAAGGCCTCATTCTGACTGCCTACAGGGCGTACAAGGCCATTTATTTCGAGTGTACCATCGGATATGAGCTGACAGCCGTTTGTCCATACGGCAAGGGCCTTTTCGCGCCATATACTGCGGCCTGTAAGTTCGGCAAGGCGCAACCACTCGCCTACCCACAACAGAGCATAGACATCGAGATGGTGGTGCTGCACAGAGACTGATGTCGCACCGAAGGTGTTGTAGCCGTAGACCTCCATGTCGGTGTTGCCATCGTAGTCGGCTGTGTAGTGCCACATCCATGTGGAGAGGTAGTTTGAGATGCGCTCTGCTTTGCTTATATAGGTGGAGTCGCCTGTGGCATCAAAGAAGAGGAGAGATGCGCGGAGCAGGGGCATAGAGGACTCCTTGTCGACGCACCATGTGTCGAGGGCGCCGGCAGTGGTGTATCCATTTTTCAGAAATTCATCGTAATAATAGTCGTAGGCATCGGTTGCCGAGGCAAGATAGCTCTTGTCGCTTGTAACATTGTATGCCGACAGCATAGGGGCTATCATAAAGGCACCTACCGTGCCGTCGCGGTAGAGACATTCGCCCGCTTCATTCCAACCTTTACCGTAGACTCCGGTAGAATCCTGTCGGGCTTTTACAAAGTCGCATATTGCAAGGGCGACCTCTTTTGTGCGTGCAGCACGCAGGGAGTCTTCGCACTGTTGGAGCAGCACAGATGCCTCAAAGAAGTTGTATGCGGCTGTACCGAGGTTGCAGGCGTCGGAGACTGCTGTGGTGCGGCCTGCAAGAATATCGTCGTAGCTGATTGTGTAGAAGCCGTTGGGACGCAGTGTGGCGGGGGCAGTCCATGTGTCAATGGCAGCAAGCGCCTTCTCTTTTGATTCGATGTTGCCTCCTCTGAGGTAGTCCACAAGAAGCGAATTTATGTAGGATGAATTTTGTCCGCACCAGCCTATTTCGTATTTCACGAAGGGGCGCTGCTTCCAGCCTCCCTGCCCATTGGGAAGAAGACCTATGCTGAATCCTTTGTACTCACGCTCCTCGGCCCAGAGAGACTCTTTTGCGTATCGCACACCGTACTCCCACACCTTTTCAGCGGGAATAACTTTAGCATATTTTTTATCTGCCATCGCCCATGCCTGGTCTATGAAGGGACCAATGGGGTCTGCACCTTCCTGCTTTTCGGTGATGTGGATGTAGGCCTGCAACTGCTTTCTATCGCCTTTCTGCATGGCGAGTTTAATGGTGTGCGGGGCACCGTATCTGTTCTTGTCGATGTAGGTGAATGGGCGCTCCTCTTCGGGGAGAATGAGCGTGTGGGTGGTGGCGAGGCTGTCGGGAAGAATACTGCACGAAAAGGCTTCGCTCTCACTTGCTGGAAGCTCACTCCAGACTGCTACCGAGTATTTTTCGCTCTCGGAGTAGGTGGCACCGGGAATCGGGGTGCGACGGTAGGAGTATGTGTGGCAGATGCCATCTGTCGCATATCCTTTGGGCTCTTTGCCGCGACCCCAGTGGTTGCCGTCGTAGCAGACCGAGGGGATGATGGCACGATGACAGGGACGGCTGTGGCGTATGTCGATGGTCAGACGCACGCTGTCGATGTCGGCGAGGGCTTCGAATGTTCGTGTCAACTTTATTGTGTTGTCGTTGACGCGCTCCACTTTGTCGGTGGTGCGTATATTGGCTGTTGTGTACGGTGCTATCTCACCTACCGTGGTGCCGTCAATGTACAACCTGCCGTCGCCTACATATAGACGCGACTGATTGCTGCAACTTGCGAACAATGCAAGCAACAGCGTAATTATCAATGTGTTTCTCATGGTTAATAGGGGATAATTTGTGATAATGGAGGGATTATTCCGATACGCGGTATTTTCCCTCTTTCTTCTCTTCTATCATGCTCAGATATGAGGCATAACGAGAGATGGATATTTCGCCCTCCTCAACAGCCTGAAGCACTGCGCAACCCGGTTCGTGTATGTGGGTGCAATTGCCGAAGCGACAGCCTTTCGAGCACTCGAATATTTCGAGGAAGTAGTCGGCAATCTCTTCTATTTCCATATCATACGTGCCGAAGCCTTTTACTCCGGGAGTGTCGACAAGGTAGCTGCCGGGGAGAAATTCGAACATTTCGGAGTATGTGGTCGTGTGCATTCCCTTGTTGTGGATTTTTGATATTTCTCCTATGCGGGCAGCCGTTTCGGGGGAGATTGCATTGACTATGCTCGATTTGCCTACGCCTGAGTTTCCGGCGAGGAGCGATATTTTACCGTCGACAATCTCTTTCAGTTCGTCGATACCGGCACCTGTGGTTGCCGAGGTGCGCACACAGCGGTAGCCTATCTTGCTGTAAAGGGCTATGAGGCTCTCCATTGTCGCGCTGTCGTCGGGGGTGTAGAGGTCGCACTTGTTGAATACAAGCACAGCAGGCACTCTGTAGGCCTCGGCCGAAGCAAGGAAACGGTCGATGAATGTGGTGGAGGTTACGGGGTAATTTACGGTAATCACAAGCAGGCATATATCGACATTGGCTGCCAATATATGCGACTGCTTGGATAGGTTGGATGCCTTGCGTACTATGTAGTTGCGGCGGGGCAATATGTCGCTTATGAAGGCGGTATTGTCCTCGCGCATGGATATTGTTACACAATCGCCCACTGCAACGGGGTTGGTACTCTTGATGTCCTTAAGGCGGAAATTGCCCTTGATGCGACACTCCACCACCCCGCTGTCGGTCTTTACGGTGTAAATGTTACCTGTGTTTTTTATTACTAATCCCTGCACGCCCGGTATCTGTCATTTATACTGTCATAATCTCTTTTTCCTTAGCGGCAAAGAGCTCTTCTGTCTTTTTGATGAACTTGTCGTGGATGCGCTGCAAGCTCTCCTCGCCATCCTTCTCCATGTCTTCGGGCAGTCCGTCCTTGACAGCCTTCTTCAGTGTGTCGATGCCATCGCGACGGGCATTGCGGATGCTTATCTTTGCAGTCTCCATCTCCTTTGCACACTGCTTTACAAGCTGCTGGCGACGCTCACCGGTCAAGGGGGGTATTGCTATGATGATAACCTCACCGTTGTTGGCAGGCATGATGCCTACGGGAGAGTCTATGATAGCCTTCTCGATGGCATGGAACATATTCTTGTCCCAGGGTTTTATGGATATTGTTCTAAGGTCGGGAGTGGTGATGGTAGCCACGTTGTTCAAGGGTACCTCTGAGCCGTATGAGTTTACACGCACACAATCAAGAATGTGCACATTGGCTTTTCCGGCACGGATGTGTGAAAACTCCTCCTCAAGGTGCATTACAGCCATCTCCATCATCTCTTCGCAGTCATTCAGACAAACTTTTACATCTAACATAAATATTTTGCTTTTGGTTTTACATTCATTTTCCGGAGCTTTATAGCCCGACTTTTGCACAGCGAGTGCAATGTATATCCGCTGTACGGCAAATATAGAGATTATACAGCAACCTTTACTGATTTTAGCGTTTTTTAACAATAGCAGATGGCAGATTTTTCCTTTTTAAGGCCTCAATCTTCATAATGGAGAGTATCCCAAAAAGACTGAACACAGGCAGGAAAAAGGATAATGCCGGGGCAAAAAAAGAGAGACATCCCCCACTTTTCCAAACATTTTATTTTCAGCGCAATATAAGCAAAAAAAGGTTGTAAACAAGCTGTTGAAAACTTTAAGGAAAAATTATTTGCCAAATATGGTGGGGAATTGTGGGGAATTTTGTAATTTTGAAGCCAATATAGTAATTTTGGGTAGATAGACTATGCGTTTCATCGGCAACATAGAAGCAAAAGCAGACAGCAAGGGGCGAGTTTTTGTCCCGGCCATCTTCCGACGCACGCTGCAAGCCGGCGGAGTAGAGAGGCTTATGATGCGCAAGGATATATTCCAAAGTTGCCTTGTGCTCTACCCCGAAGAGAGCTGGAACCGACGGGTGGATGAACTGCGCGCACAGCTCGACCCATGGAATGGGAAAGACCAGAGCATCTTCCGCAAATTCGTGGCTAACGTAGAGGAGACAACGCTCGACAGCAACGGCAGAATACTTATACCCAAACGCTATATGACACTTGTAGGCATACAGCAGGAGGTCTGCTTCGTAGGCATGGACGACACCATAGAGATATGGGCAAAGGATAGACTCGAAGAGAGCCTGATGGATGCGGAAACATTCAGCATAGAGATAGAAAAAGCAATGTCCGGACACAAAGATAGAGAACAGCAATGACAGAAGAGACAATATACCACACCCCTGTGATGCTCGCCGAGAGCATTGACAAGATGCAAGTCGAAGGCGACACACTGTGCGCCGACCTCACATTCGGCGGCGGAGGCCACAGCCGGGAAATTCTCTCGCGCATGGGCGCCGGCGGCACTCTCTACGGCTTCGACCAGGATGAGGATGCCGAAGGAAATGCTCCCGACGACGACCGTTTCGTCTTCGTGCGCAGCAATTTCAGATACCTGCGCAACTTCATGCGCTATCACGGTGTAGAAGGACTTGATGCCATACTCGCCGACCTCGGTGTATCCGGACACCACTTCGATGACGAGACACGAGGATTCTCATTCCGCTTCGACGCCGACCTCGACATGCGCATGAACAAACGCGGCGGAGAGACCGCAGCCGACCTGCTCAACACCGCCACCGAGGAAAAACTCGCAGAGATATTCAAGATTTACGGCGAACTCAATTGCAGCCGCAAACTCGCATCCGCAGTTGTCAAGAGAAGAGCCACCCGCCCCTACAGACGCGTAAGCGACCTCATAGAAACCGCCAAACCCTTCTGCCCGCCACAGCGCGAGAAGAAAGAGATGGCAAAAGTCTTTCAGGCACTGCGCATAGAGGTAAACCACGAAATGGAAAGCCTAAAGGAGATGTTGCAGCAATGCACGGAAGTGCTTAAACCCGGCGGCAGGCTCGTGGTAATAACCTACCACTCGATAGAAGACCGCATAGTAAAGAACTTTATGAAGAGCGGCAACATCGAAGGCAAGATAGAACAGGACTTTTTCGGACGGAGCACCTCGCCCTACATCACCGAAAAGATAATAACACCCACCGACGAAGAGCTCGAACGCAACCCCCGCTCGCGTAGCGCAAAACTCAGAGTAGCAACAAAGAAAGAAGAGACGGCACAATGACAAAAGAGAAAAAGAAATCAAAGAAAAAAGAGGGAATCATCGCGAGGATACTCAACGGCAAGGCACTGAGGGACGAAAGGGTAACAAACAACTTCGGTCTGTTTCTGCTGATAATACTATATATGTTGCTGTACGTAGGCAACCGCTACATCCTGCAACAGGAACTGCACACGATAGCCAAACTTAAGAGAGAAGTAACGACACTGAAATACGACGTACTTGACAAACAGAGCGAACTATCCGAGAAAGGACGCCAGTCCCACATAGAACAATACATAAAAGAGAATAACAGCGAACTGAGAATAGCCACACAACCACCATACGTGATAAAATAAAAGAGAATGTTCAAAGACAAAGATGAGATAAAGACACGGTATATGTCCATGATAGTATGCGGTTTCCTCCCGTGGGCCGTATGCATATTCTTCATGGCCCTTGTACTCATGACTATAGATCGCGGCCGCTGGATGGAAGAAAAGAAGAAACAAGTAAAAGTTAATCGACCCATAAAGCCCCAGCGCGGCAACATACTCAGCGACAAAGGCGAACTGCTCGTAAGCAGCTTGCCCCAATACACTCCATTCATAGAATTCGTATACATCGACAGAGTAAGCAAAAAGACCGAGATAGAAGTAAACGCAAAAAGAGACTCCATCTGGAAGGCAGACATAGACACCCTATGCAGGGAGCTCAACCAGTTCTGCCCCATATGGAGTGTGCAGAAATACAAAAAACACCTGCTCGAAGGAAAAGCAAAAAAATCGAGATACCACAAGTTTCTACCATGCAAGGTATCATATGCCCAGTACAAAGAGTTGAAGAAGTTCCATATCCTGCGCCACAAAGTGGCATGGAGCGGATTAGGTTCAGGCATGGACACAATACGAAAGAAACCCTTCGGTTCACTTGCCGAACATACGCTCGGCAGGTTGAACACACAAACCGATTCGGCCTATCGCGGACTTGAACTGAAATATGACTCAATACTGCGAGGAAGACCCGGCATAAAGCACGTGACCAAAATAAACCAAAGGAACATTGATATCATAGATGTACCTGCCATAAACGGTTCCGACATACAGACAACACTCAACGTTGAGATGCAGGACATCTGCGAAACAGCCCTGCTGAACGAACTTATAAAAGTAAACGGAATATCGGGCCGCGTAATACTGATGGAGGTTGAAACCGGAGATATAAAATCAATAGTAAACCTCACCAAGACCGGCGAAGGGACATACAAGGAGATGGAAAGCTTCGTATACGAAAGAAGCAACCCGGGCTCTATCTTCAAACCCATAGCCCTCGCTGCCGCACTCGAAGACAAGCTGATAACCCCTTACGACTCGGTACCCCACCACAACAAGTCGCACGTGTTCTATGGCAACAGCAGAATCACCGACACAGGCAGCTACAGCAACGGCACCGACAAATACAGCGTCATAGAGGTGATGGAGCAATCCTCCAACATCGGTATGGGCGAGATAATAAACCGCGGATACAAGAAAAACCCGCAGAAATTCATCGACCGCCTCAAAGAGATGGGCGTCGACGACAAATACGACATACTTCTCGGTTCAAGAAAACCGTACTTAAAGACCCCGAAAGAGAAGAACTGGTCGCTTATGGATCTCGTTTCAATGTCCTATGGCTATGTAGTGGAAACCACTCCATTGAACATGGTAACTTTCTACAACACGATTGCCAATGACGGCAAGCAGATGAAACCCAGAATAGTAAAAGCCATAATAAAGGATGGTGAAGTAGTACATGAGTTCGAGCCAGAAGTTCTGAGAGAACAGGCGCTGTCCGAACAAACTGTCAAAGACCTGAAGATGATACTCTTCGAAGTTGTCAACGACAAGAACGGTACCGGCAAGAAGGTCAAGACCGACAAGTTCCAGATTGCCGGAAAGACAGGAACGGCACGAAGGGTAAAACCGAAATTCGGATATAACTATTCACCCATGGAGTACCTGCTGAGCTTTTGCGGCTACTTCCCTGCCGACAAGCCACAGTACACCTGCATAGTACAGATAATAAAGGCGGGCCCCGGCAGTGGTGGCGGAATGTCGGGCCTTGTATTCAAGGACATTGCAGAGAGGGTTATGGCAAAGAGCCTGCGCCTGCCACTACAGGCAGCGACAGACACCATCAACGGACACACCCCGGCAGCCAAGCACGGTAACCTGACAGCTGCAAGCTACCTGCTCGACAAACTCGACATTGAAACAGACAATGACCTGAAGTCCAACGGGGAGTACACATGGGGCAAAATACGTAAAGAGGGCGAAAAGCTCACATACGAGCCCCGTAACATAAATGAAGGAGTAGTACCCGATGTAAGGGGCATGGGTGCCAAAGATGCAATATACCTGCTGAAAAAAGCCGGGCTAAATGCCCGCCTCAGCGGTTACGGTAAAGTTACCCAGCAGACAATCCCTCCCGGACAGAAGGTCAGCAAAGGAAGCCATATACACATTACACTAACACCTTAAAATCCATCGGCCATGCAACTGAAAGAGATAACAAGAGAGATACAATCAAACCACATAATACTCCCCAAGAACGAATCGGAAATAACGGGAGTGAACATCGACTCACGTATGGTTGAACCCGGAGACCTGTTCATCGCCATGCGCGGCACTCAGGTCGACGGACACAAATACATAACAGCAGCAGAAGAAAAGGGTGCTGTGGCTATAGTGTGCGAAGCGCTTCCCGAACAGATAAACCCCAACATTACCTATATAAAGGTAGCAGACAGTCAGGCTGTCGCAGGCAAGATTGCAACAGCTTTCTACGGTAATCCTACAGAAAAACTCAAGCTCGTAGGCGTAACCGGCACCAACGGTAAAACCACCATTGCTACCCTGCTCTACGAACTATTCCGTGGCATGGGACACAAATGCGGTCTGCTCTCCACAGTATGCAACTACATCGACGGAGAAGCCTATCCCTCGACACACACCACCCCCGACGTTGTGTCGCTCAACCGTCTGCTCGGCAAAATGGCCGACGAAGGCTGTGAATATGCCTTTATGGAAGTAAGCTCACACTCACTTGCACAGGAACGTATAGGCGGACTGCGCTTCGCAGGAGGTATATTCACCAACCTCACCCGCGACCACATAGACTTCCACAATACGATGGAGGAGTATCTGAGATGCAAGAAGAGTTTCTTCGACAACCTGCCCTCGGATGCCTTCGCAATAACAAACCTCGATGACAAGAACGGCCCCGTAATGGTGCAGAACACGCGCGCCGACATAAAGAAATACTCGGCACGCACACTCGGCGAATACAAAGGACGCATCGTGGAGACACACCTCGACGGTATGTTGCTCGAATTCAACCGCATAGAATTCACAACCCGACTGACAGGCCGCTTCAACGTAAGCAATCTGCTGGCAATATTCGCCACCGCCGTAGAGCTTGGCAAGGAGCCGCAGGAGGTGTTGCGCATACTCAGCAGCCTCGCCCCCGTATCGGGCCGCTTCGAGACCATACACAGCAAGGAGGGATACACTGCCATCGTAGACTATGCACATACCCCCGATGCCATAAAGAATGTACTAAGCACCGTAAACGAAGTGCTGCGCGGCAAAGGCAACATTATAACAGTGGTAGGCGCAGGCGGCAACCGCGACAAAGGCAAGCGCCCCATCATGGCACAGGAGGCTGTGAAGGCAAGCACAAGAGTGATAATAACCTCGGACAACCCCCGCTTCGAAGAGCCGCAGGACATCATCAACGACATGCTCGCAGGACTCAACGACGAACAGCGCCGCAAGGTAATAAGCATCGTCGACCGCAAAGAGGCCATAAAGACAGCATGTGCCCTCGCCACCAAAGGCGATGTGATAGTAATCGCCGGCAAAGGCCACGAAGATTACCAGGAGATAAAAGGAGTGAAGCATCACTTCGACGACAAAGAGACAGTAAGAGAGATATTCAACAACCAATAAGACAAACTGACGCACCATGCTCAACTACATATTCCAATTGATGCAGGAACACAGCATACCCGGATGGCGACTGTTCGGATACACCTCGTTCCGCGCCCTGCTGGCCATTGTGCTCGCCCTGCTCATTTCTTCCATTTTCGGAGAATACTTCATCAGATACTTCAAGAAGAAACAGATTTCCGAAACACTGCGCGACCTTGACAAGACCAACCTGAAGGTGGGTGTACCCACTATGGGCGGACTCATCATCATCGTCTCCATACTTATCCCCTGCCTGCTCATAGGTAGGCTGAGCAATGTATATATGCTGCTGCTCATCGTCACCACCGTGTGGCTGGGCATAGTGGGCTTCGCCGACGACTACATAAAGACATTCAAGAAGAACAAGGACGGAATACCCGGTAAAATAAAGGTAATATCACAAGTAGGATTGGGATTGCTCATAGGTCTCACCCTCTACCTGAGCCCACAGGCTGTGATGCGCGAAAATATTACCGTAACCAATGCCGGCAACCAGATAGAGGTTCAGCATGAACAGAATGCCGAAAAGCTCACAAAGACCACAATACCTTTCATCAAGAGCCACAACCTCGACTATAGCGAAATAATGTCCTTCTGCGGCAAATACTCCCACGCAGCAGGCTGGATACTCTTCGTAGTAGTAACCATATTCATAGTTACAGCCGTATCCAACGGAGCCAACCTCAATGACGGAATGGACGGAATGTTGGCCGGTAATGCTGCCATCATAGGTGTTACACTCGGCATACTCGCATATGTGTCGAGTCACGTGAACATGGCGGAATACCTTAATATAATGTTCCTCCCCGGCAGCGAAGAGGTGGTAATCTTCGTATGCGCCTTTGTGGGAGCACTTATAGGTTTCCTTTGGTACAATGCCTTCCCTGCACAGGTATTCATGGGCGACACAGGCAGCCTGACCATAGGCGGAATAATAGCAGTTATAGCCATACTGCTGCACAAGGAGATACTGCTCGTGCTGCTCTGCGGAATATTCGTGGCAGAGAACCTTTCGGTAATCATGCAGGTAGCCTACTTCAAACAAGGAAAAAAGAGAGGCATACGACAGAGAATATTCAAGTGCACTCCCCTGCACCACCACTACACGATAAGCGATGAAAAGCTCGACAAAGAGAGCACATACCTTATAAGAAAACCCCTGAAGCCCATGCACGAAGCCAAAGTTACCGTACGCTTCTGGATAGTAACCATCGTGCTTGCAGCAATAACAATAATGACACTCAAGGTAAGATAACAATGGAAAAAAGAATAGTCATACTCGGTGCCGGCGAAAGCGGCAGCGGCGCAGCCATACTCGCAAAGAAACTTGGATTCGATGTCTTTGTATCGGACTTCGGCAAAATAGCAGACCGCTACAAAGAGCAACTCGACAGCCGCGGCATAATCTGGGAAGAACAACAGCACACCGAAGAAAAAATCCTTTCGGCACAGGAGATAATCAAAAGCCCCGGCATACCCGAAACAGCCCCCATTATAGTGAAAGCAAAAGCCGCCGGCATACCCATAATCTCCGAAATAGAATTTGCAGGCCGCTACACCAAAGCCAAAATGGTGTGCATCACCGGCAGCAACGGCAAGACCACAACCACTTCGCTCATTTATCACATCTTCCGCGAAGCAGGTCTCAACGTAGGTCTCGCCGGCAACATAGGCAAGAGCCTCGCACTGCAGGTAGCCGAAGGCGACAAGGACTACTACATTGTGGAATTGAGCAGTTTCCAGCTCGACAACATGTACGAATTCCGCGTAAACGTAGCCGTGCTGATGAACATTACCCCCGACCACATGGATCGCTACGAATACAAGATGCAGAACTATGTGGACTCCAAATTCCGCATCCTGCGCAACCAACAGCCCGAAGATGCTTTCATCTACTGGAACGACGACCCCATAATCAACCGTGAGCTCGCAAAATACCAGCAACACGGCAAACTATATCCCTTTGCCGAAGATAAGCGAGAGGGCCTCGCAGCCTACACCGAAGGCGAGAAGATTATCTTCACCGAACCGACTGCCTTCAACATGGAACAGGAAGAACTCGCCCTCACCGGCAAACACAACCTCTACAACTCGATGGCAGCCGGAATATCGGCCAACGTAGCCGGCATACGCAAAAACACCATACAGGAGGCCCTGAAAAGCTTCACAGGCGTTGAACACCGCCTCGAAAAGGTAACAGAAATTAACGGAGTGGAATACATAAACGACTCCAAAGCCACCAATGTAAACAGTTGCTGGTATGCCTTGCAGAGCATGAAAAGAAAGACCATACTAATACTCGGCGGCAAGGACAAAGGCAACGACTACAGCGAAATTGCGGAATTGGTGAAAGAGAAATGCTGCGGCCTTATCTACCTCGGTGCCGACAACAGCAAACTACATGCGTTCTTCGACAGTTTCGGCCTGCCCACAGCCGATGTAAACAACATGCACGACTGCATAGAGACTGCAAGCAAAATGGCAAAAGAGGGTGAAACAGTGCTACTGAGCCCCTGCTGTGCCAGCTTCGACCTCTTCAAAAGCTACGAGGACCGTGGTGAACAGTTCAAGCAAGAGGTACACAACCTAAAATAACAACTATAAAAGATGAGCAGAAACATCATAAAAAGAATATTCAAAGGCGACACGGTAACATGGATACTCTTCGCCGTGCTCTGCGCAATATCTCTTGTAGAGGTATTCAGCGCAGCCAGCCGTCTCACCATCAGGTACAGCCTATGGGGACCACTGATAGGACATGCCAAATTTCTGCTGCTGAGCATATTCGCAGCATGGGCTGTACACAATTTTCCTATGGAGTGGTTCAAGAAAGCAGCCCCTTACGCATATGCTCTATTTACGGCGCTCCTTATCTACGGAACAATCTTCGGAGAAGCAAAAGGCGATGCAACACGATGGATAAGTATAGCAGGCTACAGTATACAACCCTCGGAATTTGCACGATTGGGACTACTGCTCATAATATCCCAATTCATAGCAAACTGGCAAGAGGGCAAAGAAACAGCCTTTAATACATTAAAGAAAATTGTCCTTGTAACACTAGGAGTGAGCATACCTATTGTCATCACCAACCTCTCGACGGCACTCATAATACTCTCCGCAGTATACATGATGTTGGTGCTAGCCAAACTACCCCGTAAACTGATGGCTAAATTTACCTTAGTCTGCATGGCGCTTGCAATTGCGGGAGCAACAACAATAATGGTCATTCCCGCCGAAAAAGTAAGAGGCACCCCATTCAAAAGAATAGAAACATGGCAAAACCGATTAAGCCAATATATGCCATTCGGCAAAAAGCAAGAGAAAAAGAAGGTAGACGATGGCAAAGAGGACCAACGCAAATATGCCAACATAGCAATAGCCTCCAGTGGCATAATATTCGGTAAAGGCCCCGGCAACTCAGAGGAGCGCGAATATCTCCCAGAAGCATACTCCGATCTTATATATGCTATCATAATAGAGGAATGGGGACTTATAATAGGCTGTGTAGGATTGCTTATACTCTATCTTACCCTGTTGTTCCACACCGGACAGATAGCCAAGAACTGCGACGACCCATTTGCCGCCTACCTGATAATGGGAGCAGCCCTGCTTATAGGCATACAGGCCATGATACATATGTCCATTTCAACCGGACTGTTCCCCATTAGCGGCCAACCGCTGCCACTGATAAGCCGAGGCGGTTCGTCATTGGTAGTCAATAGCGTATACATAGGAATGATACTCAGCGTCAGCAGATATGCAGGCAAGCTCAAAGCTGAAAAAGAGAAAAGAAACTACACACCGGCAGAATAAAAAAAGCCTACAAACGACCGACACAATGAGCAAGAACTACAGAATAATAATAAGCGGCGGCGGCACAGGAGGACATATTTTCCCCGCCCTCTCAATAGCCGATGCCATAAGGAGCAAATACCCCGACGCTGAAATTCTCTTCATAGGCGCAGAAAACCGCATGGAAATGCAACGCGTCCCCGAAGCCGGATATCCCATAATAGGGCTTCCCGTAATGGGATTCGACCGCAGCAACCCCCTGCGAAACATAAAGGTACTGTGGAAACTCTTCATCAGTCGCCGCAGGGCAAAGAAAATCATCAAGGAATTTGCCCCGCAAGTGGCAGTAGGTGTAGGCGGATATGCCAGCGGCCCAACACTGAACATCGCCGCAAAAATGGAGATTCCCACTCTCATACAGGAACAGAACTCCTACGCCGGAGTAACCAACAAACTGCTTGCAAAAAAAGCCAAAATGATATGCGTGGCCTACGAAGGCATGGAGCGCTTCTTCCCTCACGAAAAGATTAAGCTCACCGGAAACCCCGTACGCAACACACTTCTCAGCAAGCAAGGCAGCCGCGAAGAGTGTGCACGCGTCATGAACCTCGATGCCACGAAAAAGACCATACTGCTCGTCGGCGGCAGTCTCGGCGCACGCACCATGAACGAAAGCATGTTGCACTCACTTGACACCATAAAGGCCAATCCCGACATACAATTCGTATGGCAGACCGGCAAATACTACTATAAAGAAATAACCGAACGGATAGAAAAGGCCGGCAAACCCGCAAACCTTACAATAACAGACTTTGTTTCGGACATGGCCTCGGCATTGGGAGCAGCCAATCTCGTCATTTCACGCGCCGGCGCCGGCTCGATATCGGAATTTGCCCTTCTCGGCAAAGCCGTCATACTCGTTCCCTCGCCCAACGTAGCCGAAGACCACCAGACAAAAAATGCAATGGCGCTGGTAGAAAAGGGAGCTGCAATACTTGTAAGCGACAGCGAAGCAAAGGAAAAACTGGTTGCAACGGCAATAGCTACCGTGCAAAACGACGATACACTCGCCACACTCAGCAAAAACATAAGCACAATGGCAAAGCCCAAAGCAGCCGAAGAGATAGCAGAAGAGGTAATACTGCTGGCCGAAGCCTATGCCGAAAAAGAGACAAGACGCAAAAACGAAAATCTGAAATAAGAAGCTCAAATGGAACTCAAGGACATTAAAAACATATACTTCCTCGGCGCCGGCGGAATAGGCATGAGCGCCCTCGTACGCTACTTCCTGAGCGAAGGCAAGGAGGTAGCCGGATACGATCGCACCCCTACCCCCCTCACCGCACAACTCATTGAAGAAGGCGCCATGCTCCACTTCGATGACAATCCCGATTACATCCCCGCAAGCTTCCTCGACAAAGAATGCACGCTTGTCATATACACCCCCGCCATTCCCGGCGACCATAAGGAGTGGCAATTCCTGCGCCAACAGGGCTACACCATAAAGAAACGCGCCGAAGTCCTCGGACTTATCACCCGCGACAAACGAGGTTTATGCATAGCCGGCACCCACGGAAAGACATCAACGTCGACCATGACCGCCCACCTCCTGCATAGTTCACACATAGGCTGCGCAGCTTTCCTCGGCGGCATATCCAAGAACTACCACAGCAACCTGCTCCTCACCGACAAGAGCGACTTTGTGGTAATCGAGGCCGACGAATACGACCGTTCATTCCACCAGCTCACACCATATATTGCCCTTATAACCTCTGCAGATGCCGACCACCTCGACATATACGGCACAAAAGAGAACTACCTCGAAAGTTTCGCCCACTTCACCGGGCTCATCCGTGAAGACGGCTACATGATTATCCATGAAGGCCTTGAAGTAACCCCACGCCCCAAAGCCGGTGTAACATGCTACACCTACGGCCGCGAAAGCGGCGACTTCCACGCCGAAAACATACGCATCGGAGGCGGTCGCATCATCATCGACTACATCTCCCCCTTAGGAGATATACATGATGTGGAACTCGGTGTACCCGTCAGCATAAACATAGAAAACGGCATTGCCTCAATGGCAATAGCACAGATAAGCGGCGCCACAGCCGAGGAGATAAGAACAGCAATGGGTACATTCAACGGAGTGGAACGCCGTTTCGACTTCAGAATAAAAGAGGACAACATAGTGATGCTCAGCGACTATGCCCACCACCCCGACGAAATAAAGGCCTGCGCTCTCTCCATGAAAGAGCTCTACAGCGACAAGAAGATAACCGCAATGTTCCAGCCCCATCTCTTCAGCCGCACAAAGGACTTCTACCGCGAATTTGCAGCAGCGCTCTCGCTCTTCGACGAGGTGATACTGCTCGACATATACCCGGCCCGCGAGCAGCCTATTCCCGGAGTAACGAGCAGCCTCATATACGACAACATCGACGCAGGCGTACAGAAAAGCCAATGCAAACGCTCTGATGCCGTGGAATACATAAGAGAAAGAAAAGAGGAGTTTGAGGTGCTTATATGCCTCGGTGCAGGCGACCTCGAAAGCGATACTCCGCAAATTGCCGAAATACTTAAACAACGGGATAACTAAGAAACTGTTACGAAATAAATTCTAAACAGTTTCTAAACACAAACGAAACAATGCTTAAGAAAATAGTCATAATAACCGTCAGTATAGCAGCCACAGCCTACCTGTTGCTCGCATTGTTTTACCTGAATACGCCCCCCGCATCACCCAAATGCAAGGGGCTCGAAATAAACATCAGCGACGACGGTACCCAAGTACTGAGTTCCAAAAGCATAGAACAGTACCTCAAAAGCAAAGGCTTCCGCTTCAAAGACACCCCGATGGAAAAAATCAGCAGCATAGAGATAGAAAAAGCTTTGAAGAAGATATCAATAATAGAGGAATGCGAATGCTACAAGACACACAAAGACCTTATAAGCATAAGCATAAGCTGCAAAAAACCCCTCATCCATGTCTTTGACCAGACCGGTGAATACTACCTCGATGAGAAAGGCAACAGGATAAAAAGCATAGAGTCGGCCATATACCTCCCCGTAGCAAGCGGAGAGATTAAAAACGAAGAGACCGTCCGCGGACTAATAAAAATAGCCCAATACCTCGAAGACGACCGCTTCTGGCGCGAACAGACCGAACAGATACACGTTACACCCCGACAGGAAATAGTCCTTGTCCCCCGCATAGGCAACCACTTGATAGAGCTGGGAAAAGCCGACAACATAGAAGAGAAACTATCCAAGCTGAAGGAGTTCTACGAAAAAGGACTCAACAAGATAGGATGGAACAAGTACAACAGACTGAATATAGAATTTGACAAACAAGTCATCTGCACCAAGCAAGATTAACAATATGGCAACAAAAGAATACATAGTAGCACTCGAAATAAGCACCTCCAAGATACAAGGCGCAGTAGGCATCAACGGCTACGATGGCACAACTATAATAGCCTATGCCCAAGAGCCGGTCAAAGGCTTTATATCCAAAGGTGTTGTACGCAACATCGACGAAACAGGCCGGTGCATCAGCAACATAATAAACGCTCTCGAAGAACAGCTTGACGGAGAAAGCATAGAAAAAGCCTACATCTCGATAAATGGCCAATCTGTCAGGTCGATAAAGACCAGCATCGTAACCGAATTCCCCGATTACACCAAGATTACACCCTATATCATCGAGAAGATGGCGCTTGAGAATGATGAAGCCGCGAATATTCCTGCCGATTACCAGAAGATACAGGTAATCACACAGGAGTACAAGCTTGGCGGCGATCCTTGTCTCACCCCGATAGGCATGAGCGTAAACCGCATCGAAGGCAACTACATAAACATAATTGCCAAGAACCAGTTCATGCGCCAGCTCGAAGAGAGCCTAAGCATTGCCAAAGTAGAGATTGCAGACAGCTTTACAGCTGCCAAAATAACCGCTGAAGAATTGCTCAACGACAGTGAAAAACGTGATGGTTGCGCCCTTGTAGACATAGGTGCCGACACCACCACCCTCACATTATACAGCAACGGCATCCTCAGAAGCCTCTGCGTACTACCGATAGGTAGCGACAACATCACCCGCGACCTCGCTGCCGAACACATCTCGTACGAAGATGCAGAAACACTGAAAAAACATGCCGGCTACAAACATAGCAGCCTGAGCAACAGCAGCATCAAGAAGGAACTGCTCGACAAAATCATCAGCGCACGAATGGCCGAAATTCTTCAGAATGTCAACCACCGTATCAAAAACTCAAACGAAAAGATTATATATGCAGTCTTCACCGGCGGCGGCTCACAACTGCGCAACATCGAAGAGTTGATAGCCGAAAACATCCCCGGTATAAGAATCCGCATAGCCACAAACCCGCTTGCCGAATTCAGCATCAACAACGAGCATAAGCACAAAGACGAAATAAGCCCCATCCTGTTAGGCCTCATCAAGAATGGCAAGCAAAACTGCTGCCACGAAGAGCTATACACCGGAATGCAGGATATTTTCCGGGAAGAAGATTACAATAATCAGCCAACACCAGCCCCGAATACAGACCATAATCCACAAACAGAAACAAAAGAAAACCTGGAAGAAGAATACGCCCTACCTACAGAGCCTGAAGAAGACGAAGAGGAAAAAACAATAGAAACACCTCCCCAAAAACAAAAAAAGAGGAAAGCATCTTCAATAAGCATCAGATTCAGACTCTTCACGCGCAAAGTCAACAGAGCCTTCAAGAGCATACTTAACGGCACCATGACATACGTAAACAATGCAACCAAGACCGAAGACGAAGTAAACTTCGACGATACACCCACAGAGAACAAATAAGAAGCCCGGCTTCAAAGAGAGGTCAATAAAAAAAGGGAGGTTCTATAAAAAACAAAAAACCACTCAACCATGAACGAAGAAGAAACACTCAAATTCAGAAATACCTGCAACGTTCCCAAAATAATAAAAGTGATAGGTGTAGGCGGCGGTGGCGGCAACGCTGTAGAAAATATGTATCGCACATCTATACACAACGTATCATTTGTGATATGCAACACCGATTCCCAGGCACTTGAAAACTCCCCCATACCTGTAAAAGTGCAGCTCGGCGAAGGACTCGGAGCCGGCAACAACCCCGAAGTTGCACGCAAGGCTGCCGAAGAGAGCCGCGAAGAGATTGAAGCACTTTTCAACGACGGCACAAAGATGGTATTCATAACCGCAGGAATGGGTGGCGGCACAGGCACCGGCGCAGCCCCCGTAGTAGCCGAAATAGCCAAAAGTCTCGGGATACTCACAGTGGGTATTGTAACAATCCCCTTCATGTTCGAAATGAGCAACAAGATACATCAGGCCCTGCGAGGAGTTACCGAAATAGCCAAACACGTGGACGCACTGCTGGTGATAAACAACCAGCGTCTGTTGGAAATCTATCCTGAGTGCAAAATAAAGACGGGATTCAAGAAGGTTGACGAAGTTCTCACCGTCGCCACAAAGAGCATTGCAGAAATCATCACCATCCACGGCATAATAAATCTCGACTTCAAGGATGTAGAAAAGGTACTGAAAGACGGCGGCGTAGCTATAATGAGCTACGGCATCGACAAAGGAGAACAACGCCTTGCCGGAGCATTCGACAAAGCTCTGCACTCGCCACTGCTCAACAACAACAACATTTACGACTCAAAGAAAATACTCTTCAACATCTACATAGAACCCGAAGAGGATGAGGATGACGAAGCAGGACTGAAAGTGGGCGAAATGGAGTGGGTAAACAACTTCATGAAGAGATTCAACCACGATAACATAGAGGTAATCTGGGGTATGAGCGAAGATGAGACGCTCCAGAAAGGAGAAGTAAAAGTAACTGTGCTCGCGACAGGATTCGGCATGCACAATATCCCTGAAATGCGCCCTATACTCGACGCAGACGAGAAACAGAAAGAAACTGAAGAACGCAATATACAGAATATGATGGACAGTTTCTACAAAGAAGAGTACAAAGTATACCTGATGAGCGACACAGACCTCGACAACGACGAACTTATATCGTACATGGAAAACTCCCCCACACACAAACGTATGTCAAGAGATATCCAGAACATGAAGAACATCTCACAGGCGTCAACAAACAACCACGAATAAGAAGCTGGTTAAGAAGCTGTTTATAAAAATCTACACCAGAAGCAATGAGACTGCATCCCACCGGCTACAAAGCAGATGCAGTCTCATTATATTAAGGGTGGTTCTATAAATTATTTCGCGGCGATTTTTGAGAAGCTGTTTAAATTTTATTTCGGAATTATTTGAGAGGTATTTTGAGTAGATTTTCTTTCGCATTTTGCAGGGAATAGCGGGCTATTTCCAAAAAA
>JAFYLO010000093.1 GCA_017557045.1 Bacteroidaceae bacterium
AGTAGGCAGCGGTTGCATCATCGGCAACTCTACAAAAATCGCCGGTGAAGTGGAAATAGCCGACAACGCCATCCTTAGCGCCAATGTACTTGTGCACCAGTTCAGCCGCATCGCCGGATACGGAATGATACAGGGCGGATGCCGAATCAACAAGGACATCCCCCCCTACATAATAGTAGGTCGCGAACCTGCACGCTATAGCGGACTCAACATCGTAGGTCTGCGCCGCAGAGGATTCAGCAACGAGACAATCAACAACATACACAACGCCTACCGTCTTATCTACAACAGCGGATACAACGTAAGCGATGCAGTGAAAAAGATAAAGGAAGAGATACCCCAGTGCCCCGAAGTAGACAGCATCATCAACTTCATTGAAAATGTATCTACCCGTGGTATAATCGGATAAAGAATAACCCAATTCAGAGACCAGAAATATGATATACAAATTCAGACTCTTATCGGACGAAGTAGAAGACTTCCGTCGCGACATAGAAATAGACTCCGACGCAACGTTCTACGACCTTCACAAGGCCATCCTCGCAGCCACAGGATACAGCGACGACCAGATGACCTCGTTCTTCCTCTGCGACGACCGTTGGGAAAAGGAGACAGAAATAACCCTTGAGGACATGGGCAGCCGCTCCGACGAAGACAACCTCATAATGCGCGACACCATCATCGGTGATATGCTCGAAGAGGAGAAGGAACGCCTGATATATGTGTTCGACCCTCTCGCCGACCGCGTATTCTTCATGGAACTGAGCAAGATAAAATACGGCGAAAACATCGACGAGGCACGATGCACAAAAAGCATCGGCGAAGCCCCCGTACAGCTGCTCGATTTTGACGAAATAATGAAAAAGAGCGAAGCAAACGCATCGAGTCTCATCGAAGACCTCGACGACGACTTCTACGGCTCCGACTCATACAACGACGACGAATTCGATGCAGACGGCTTCGACATCAACGACATAGCAGATCCAAGTTCATACAACTACTAACCGATGAACAACCTTGTAGTAATCATAGGTCCTACAGCAGTCGGCAAGACTAAGATAAGCTTAGCTCTTGCCGACCACTTTAAATGCCCTATCATATCGGCCGATTCCCGACAAATGTACGAAGGGTTGGAGATAGGCACAGCCATGCCCACAAAAGAAGAACTGCAACAATACAAGCACTACTTTGTAGCACAACTGACACCCGATGACTACTACAGCGCCGCCCGATACGAGCAGGAGGTAATGGCATTGCTCGAAGAGGAGTTCCACCGGCACCCCACAATGATCCTCAGCGGCGGCTCAATGCTCTACATCGACTCTGTATGTAATGGCATAGACGACATTCCCACCGTCGACGACGAGACACGCAACTTCATCAAAGAGAAATATGAGCGCGAAGGGCTGGAGCAGTTATGCAACGAACTGCGCCTGATGGATCCCGAGTATTACGAAGAGGTCGACAAGAAAAATCCCAAACGGGTGATGCATGCATTAGAAATATGCTACATGACAGGGCGCACATACAGCTCCTACCGCACTCGCGACCATAAGAAGAACAAAAGGCCGTTCAACATAATAAAGATAGGCCTGCGCCGCGAGAGGGAAGAACTCTACCTACGCATCAACGACCGCGTCGACCAGATGATAGAGCAAGGCCTCATCGAAGAAGCACGCCGCTTCTACCCCATGCGCGAAAAGAACTCCCTCAACACCGTAGGCTACAAAGAACTCTTCAAATACTTCGACGGCGAATGGACACTCCCCTTCGCAATAGAAAAAATAAAACAGAACACACGCATATACTCGCGTAAACAGACCACATGGTACAGACGCGACGAAGATATAACGTGGTTTCACCCCGACGAAACAGAAAAAATAATAACCTACATAGAAAAGACAATACAACCATGAAGACAAAAATCCTACTATTCGCCCTCGCCTGCATGACAGCAATAGGCACAATGGCACAGCGCCATGGAGGTAAAGTAATTGAAGAAAGCATGAACAGCGAAATTCTCAAGAGAGAAAAGAACTACTGCGTCTACCTCCCCAAGAGCTACGATAAAGAGACCGACCGCAGCTACCCCGTACTCTACCTGCTTCATGGCCTCACCAACAACTACAAATCATGGCGTGACCTCGGCGACATCGGTCCCATTGCCAACCAGATAATCAATGCCGGCAACGCCAACGAAATGATAATCATCATGCCCGATGCAGGCACTGACTACGATGGCTACTTCAACTGCGGCGACAAATGGCGCTACGAAGACTTCTTCTTCACAGAATTCATGCCCACAGTAGAGAAGAAATACCGTATAAAGGCCGACAAAGAGCACCGCGCCATCGCAGGCCTCTCAATGGGTGGCGGAGGTACCCTCGGATACGCAATGCACCACCCCGAACTCTTCTCAAGCGCATTCGCCATGAGCGCCTACATGGGAGCACGTTCTATGCATGAGTCAATCAGCCACAAGAACGAACGCGGCGAAGCATTCACACAGAGCGTAATTGAGAACAACTGCCAGGTATATCTCGAAAATGCAGACGAGGATAAAAAAGCAGCCTTGCGCACCGTACGCTGGTTCCTCGACTGCGGCGACGACGACTTCCTCTTCTTCCAGAACGTCGAATACATCAAAACAATGAAGATGGCACGTATTCCCGTACAGTTCCGCGTACGCGACGGCATCCACGACTGGTGCTACTGGCAGGAATCACTCTTCATAGCACTCCCCTTCATCTCAAACGGTTTTGGGAAATAACAACACAAACAGCAATAATCGGAACTGCACCTTTCGCGAGGTGCAGTTCTTTTTTTGCACTCTTGATAGAAATTTCACTGACAAGCACCCAACATTACAAAATAAGGAGAAAAGAGGAATATAAATTTTTGCGTAAAATAAACACATAAAATTTGGAAAGAAGAAAAAAAGCCCTGAACTTTGCGTTCATCAAACGCAAACAAATATCAATATGGAAGAAAAAAAGTACTGTTACCGATACCCCCACCCCGCAGTAACAACCGACTGCGTAATCTTTGGCTTCGACGGTGTAAGCATCAAAGTGTTGCTGGTGCAACGTGGCATCGACCCCCACAAAGGCAAATGGGCACTCCCCGGAGGCTTCCTGAAGATGGACGAAACAGCCGAAGAGTGTGCCCGCCGAGAACTCTGCGAAGAGACCAGGCTGCAAAGCACTACAGTGGAGCAATTCCACACCTTCACAAGCGTAGATAGAGACCCACGCGAAAGAGTCATAACGATAGCCCACTATGCCCTTGTCCGTCTATCCGAAGTAAGAGGCGGCGACGACGCAGCAAAAGCCGAATGGTTTTCACTGGACGAAATCCCCTGCCTCGCTTTCGACCACGACAGGATACTGCGCATGGCAACCGCACGACTGAAAGAACGCATCTGCTTCGAGCCAATAGGCTTCGAGCTGCTGCCCGAAATCTTCACCATGCCCGAACTACAGAACCTCTACGAAGCAATTTTAGAAGTAAAGTTCGACCGACGCAACTTCTACAACAAAATGCTCAAACTCGGCATACTCACAGAAGCCGAAGAGCGCCCCAAAAATGCCTCGCGCCGCATACCCTGCAAATACCGCTTCAACGCTGCTAAGTACAAAGAACTGAAACAAAAAGGGTTCAGGCTTGAATTTTAATAAACAACTAAACACCCGACCACTATGTATAACAGAAGATACACCCCCGAAAAGATAACACACCTCGAAAGAAACGAAATATTCGTATTCGGCAGCAACCTTGCCGGCGCACATGGCGGCGGCGCAGCCCGCATAGCATACCAAAATTTCGGAGCCGTATGGGGGCAAGGCGAAGGACTGCAAGGACAAAGCTATGCAATCCCCACCATGCAGGGAGGTGTAGAAACCATAGCCCCATACGTAGATAACTTTATTGAATATGCCTTTACACACTACGAGTACACTTTCCTTGTAACCCGCATAGGCTGCGGCATAGCCGGCTTCACTGTAGAAGAGATAGCCCCCCTGTTCAAAGAAGCGATAGAACTCGAAAATGTGATACTCCCCAAAGATTTTGTAAGAGCAATAGAAAATCATGAGCAAAATGCTCCCACACCTGCAGGAACGCCATCTTGGAGAGCCGAAGAAGACTTCCTCGCCATATACAGACCCTTGATGCAGGAAGTTAATGAGGGGAACTCCGACAGCTACTATATAGTAAAGGAACTACGCGCCAAAGAGTACAAGAACACAATAGATATAGTTAACGACGGCAAATACACAACAGAAGATGGCACCACAGTAACCATAGACGGAGATGAGGAAATATCCAAAGGCAGCAAGTTCTACACCGCACCTTTCAGTGTGAACGACATCCCCGCCCGCACCTCAGCAACAACAATCGAAGTAGTCAACGGCGACAGCATAGAAGAAGGAATACGCCTGCTCGACGCAGGATATAACCCGGCCATACTCAACATGGCAAGCCGCCAAAACCCCGGCGGAGGCGTAGCCTGCGGTGCAGGAGCACAGGAAGAACAGCTCTTCCGCCGCACCAACCTCTTCCGCTCGCTCTACCGGTATGTCCCCTATGGCACAATCTACGGTGTCCCCGCCGCAACCGACCGCTACCCCATGGACCGCAACTACGGAGGCATCTACACCCCCGGAGCCACCATCTTCCGCGAAAACGAGAAGAAAGGCTATAAGCTGATGGCCACACCTCGCAAGGCAGCTTTCATAGCAGTTGCAGCCATCAACAGTCCGAAACTTGACCGCGACGGAATGATAGCAGAACACCTCATAGAACCCACAAAGAACAAAATACGAACAATACTGAGAATTGGTCTTCAGAACGGACACGACTCGCTGGTGCTTGGCGCACTGGGATGCGGCGCATACCACAACCCGCCCCGACACGTAGCACGCCTTTTCCGCGAAGTATTCCAAGAACCCGAATTCAAGGACAAATACAGACACATAGTATTTGCAATACTCGAAGACCACAACTCACGCCGCAACAACAGCGAAGGCAATTATCGCCCCTTCAAAGAAGAATTGGAAACATTTATAAAAACAACCACCATGGACACAACCACCAACCGCCAAACAATCATAGCCGACTCCATACGTGGCAGTCTGATGGCAGGCGCCGCCGGCGACGCACTCGGCTACCCGGTTGAATTCATAAGCCGCGCAAACATACTTAACCACTATGGCAGTGAAGGCATAACCAAGTTCGACCTCAGAAGCGGAGGAAAAGCACTCATAAGCGACGACACACAAATGACACTCTTCACTGCCTGCGGAATACTCAATGCCCTTACAAAAGGCGTTGACAGCCCTGAATGGATAGTAAGGCACATCGAAAAAGCATATACCGACTGGTACTTCACACAAATAAAAATACAAGGCAACAACATCATACCACGCGCCACATGGCTGCGCGACCTTCCACAGATGGCACAGTGCCGCGCCCCCGGGAACACCTGCATGAGCGCCTGCATGAGCCTGCTCGCCGGCGAAGAGGCCTGGAACAACAGCAAAGGCTGCGGAGGTATCATGCGCGTAGCCCCCATAGCCATGTTTGCCCACGGCAAATACACCATCGAAGAGATAGCCACCCTCGGCGGCGAAGCAGCAAGATCGACACACAAACACCCCCACGGTTTCCTCCCCGCCGCCCTGCTGACAACGCTGATAAACAAAGTGCTTCCTCTCACACTCCAAGAGGTACAAAGCCGCAAGGAGAGCATCGCAGCCGAAACCATCGCCATACTCGATAAAATATACAAAGGACGATACGAAAAGGAGAAACACGAGCTGAAGAAACTCAGCGAAAATGCCATACGTCTCGCAGCCGGCAATCTCCCCGACAGCGAAGCAATAGAGATACTCGGCGAAGGCTGGGTTGCCGAAGAGACGTGGGCCATAGCACTCTACTGCACCATGCGCCACACCGACAGCGTAGAAAGAGCAATCATAGCATCCGTCAACCACAGCGGCGACAGCGACTCCACCGGAGCAGTAACCGGCAACATAATGGGTGCGATACACGGCTACGAAAGAATAAAAACAGACAACCTACTCTGCCCCGCAGGGAATACGCTCGAAGAGACACTTGAACTCACAGAGATAACCCTCGCCCTCGCCGAAGACCTCATCACAGGCA
>JAFYLO010000094.1 GCA_017557045.1 Bacteroidaceae bacterium
GGCACGAAGGTCTCACCATCTTCGTGCATCGACATGCGCGTAAACAACAAAGTACCAATAAAATAACGCATAAGGCTGTGCTTTTCCGAGAGCACAGCCTTATGTCGTAAATTTAAATACAAACAGAAAAACAAAACAATAATGGGCGAAGAACTATATATGCTTCAAGGGTGGGACTACTACCTCTACTACCTGCTGGTAATATACTACAAGTACATCGAATTCTCATTGATGATAAGAATCTGCGCTATCCTGCTCACCTTCTGTCTGACAGGATTCGTTGTGTCAATCATAATAATGACCTACAACAACTACCTGCAAATATTCCGTGAACGCCGGGTAAGGAAAATGCACGACCGCTACGGCAAAATCATCGACAACATACTGCTCGACGAAAAGGAAATAGACGAAATAGAAATCAGGGAAGAACGCCTGGGCCTGCAGAAAAACAAGAAATTCAAAGACAATGAGCGCGATGCCATCTGCACCCTTATCATAGAAAAGATAGAAGCACTCGGTCTCGGCAACATCAACCGCCACAACTACAACCTGCTGCTCGAAACCTTCCACATCTCCGAGTGGATTGAACACAATATAGAAAAAGGCAGTGTCCGTAAAAAGATAGAAGCCTTCCGCATGGTACAGACACTCGACTGCCGCGTACGAAGTTCACAATCGGTGCAATATGTGTACGACCGCAACCACAACCTTAAAAAGGCAGCACGCTACGCCTACATCTACTCGGCACAGAACGCCCCCTTCCGTTTCTTCGAAGAAGACCCCAACTTCCTCTTCTTCAACAGCGATGCCCCCTCGTTGCACTACATCCTCGAATACAGGCACAAGAACAACATGTCCATGCCCGACTACATCAACTGGATGCGCATACCCCAGCCCACAAACAGCCTGAAACTATTCTGCATAAAAGAGATAGAACTGTTTGACAAACGCGAGGACGCCCCCCGTCTCTACGAAATATTCAAAACCACGGACGACAACGAAGTCCGCGGCATGATACTGCGCACACTCGGCAAGTTCAAATACACAGCAATGGAAGAGGAACTGATGCAGGTCTACAACAAAGAAAAAGAATTCGTGAAACGCAGCATAGCAATAGCCCTGATGGAGCTCGGCACAGGCAACCCCAAAGTAGTGGAATTTCTGAAAGAGAAATACACCGACTCCAAAGACATCAACACCAGCATGACACTTCTGAACGCCCTCTACAACTACGGGCCACAGGGGCAGGCAGTATTCAAGCAGCTCGAAGCCTGCTGCGATGCCAAAGACAAATTGCAATTCAAACACATACAGGATCCACTGACTAACGACAGAGCATACGAACTATGAACAACTGGTTTTTCGACATATTCAACTACTACATGATATTCTACAGTGCAGCCCTCGCACTGTGCTATCTTGCAATGGCAATAACCGCTTTCTTCTCCATCCGCAATAGAAAGCGCACCTACTCCATCAACTACATCAAGCGAATGCTAAAGGAGTCGCCCCACACCCCCGGCGTCTCCATCGTCGCACCCGCCTACAACGAAGAGAAGACCGTAGTCGACAACGTAAACTCAATGCTCAGTCTCGACTATCCCAAATTCGAGATTGTCATCGTCAACGACGGCTCGAAGGACAAGACACTCGAAATCCTCATCGAGAACTTCGAACTTGTAGAAGTACCTTACAACTATGTTGAACAGATAAAGACCAAGCCTTACAAACGCCTGTTCAAGAGCACAAACCCCAAGTACGACAAGCTCGTAGTGGTGGACAAGACCAACGGAGGAACAAAAGCCGACGCATCCAATGCCGGTGTCAACGTAGCCAAATACCCCTACTTTGTCTGCACCGACGTGGACTGCATCCTCGCACAGGACGGTCTCTACCACCTGATATGGGATGTGCTCACCTCAAAGAAACGGGTGATAGCCGTGAGCGCCACCATGCGCATGGCAAACGGTTGCGAAATATCCGAAGGCCGACTGACCAACATCCGTCCCCCGTTAAGCCCCATTCCACTCTTCCAGGAGCTCGAATACATGCGCTCCTTCCTTGTCGGAAAGACATGGTGGGCTGCAATCGGAGGAATGCCCAACGTATCAGGTGGATTCGGACTATTCGACAAAGACATAGCCATCAAGGTGGGCGGCTACCACGCAGATTCAATGGCAGAGGACATGGACATGATTGCACGAATGTCGGCATACATGTACAACACAAAAACCCCCTTCTGCATAACACAGGTACCCGCTACCTGTTGCTGGACAGAAGGCCCCGGAACACTGAAAATCCTCAACCGTCAGCGTACCCGTTGGGGACGAGGACTCTTTCAGGTATACAACCTCTACTTCGACCTCCTCTTCAAGCGTCGCTACGGAGTGTACGGAATGTTCACCCTCCCCTACATACTAATATTCGAGTTCATGGGTCCCATACTTGAAGCCCTCGGACTCATCGTAATACTCATACTGATACTTACAAACAGCCTCAACTGGAGCACCTTCTGGTTGTTGATGTTCACCGTATACACCTTCTCACAGTTGGTAAACGTATTGACAATAGTAAACGATAACCTCGCGGGATGCACATACACCAAGAAACGCTCCTACCTGTTGCTCATCGTCGCATCACTGTTCGAGTCGATACTCTACCACCCATTGACTGTACTATTCTCGCTCAAGGGATATATAAGCTTCCTCACATCAAAAGACTTCAAATGGGGTGAAATGACACGACAAGGCGTCAAGAAGAAAAAAGGACAAAGCCCGGCACCACAAGAAGCCGGCGGCACAACCGAAGCTAACAAAGCATAAAACCCAAGCACACAGATGAAGAAAACCGCAACCCACATAACAAAAGCAATCACGACAACGCTTTTGGCACTCATATTCACGACACCCCTTTGGGGACAAGACAAAATCGACGACTACAACATACCCGCCTACTACAGCGACATTGCAAGCGACCTCTTCGAACGCGAACAGTGGAAAGCCGGCAAAGATGTCATCGATAAAGGTCTCCGCATCTACCCCGACGAGTCCACCCTTCACATGCTCGCCGGCAAATACTGGTTCCATCAAAGGAACTACGACCGTTCGCGCTACCACCTTATAAAATCGCTCGACGGCGATTATAACAACGTGGATGCCAAACAACTGCTCATAACCGTAGAAGAGATTACCGGCAACTACTCCAGCGCTATCTGCTACGTAAACGAGTTGCTCGAAGTAAACCCCTATTGGCGTGGACTGTGGCGACGCAAGATAGACCTTTACTACAAACAAGGCAACATGACCGAAGCCAACAGACTCTTCAAACGCCTGCAACATATCTACCCGAACGACCAAGCCCTCAAGGACGATTACTTCATTGCCCTCGAAGAGAGCTATTTCAACTACCGCAACAGCAACGACAGCCGACGCGCCTTTGAAACACTCGTCGAAATGGTCAAGATAAACCCGCACAACGAAGAGTACCAGATGGCGCTCGTCAATTACTACATAAAGATAGGTAACAACGAACAGGCCGTACTGCAAGCCAGCGAAGCACTCGCCGACAACCCCGGCAACATACCCATGTTGCGCAAGAAAGCAAGCCTACTCTCCGAACTCGGCCGCCACAACGAAGCCATCGCAATGGTCAACGCTACAATGAAGTCAAACTACGACTCCCCTGAGGTGCAGAAACTATACCGCGAACTTCTCTCCGAAGCCGCCCGTCTCGAACACCAGCGCGACCCATACATCCTCTACGGCATGATGTACGAGCGTAGCAAAAGCGACCGCGAAGCACTACGCTACCTGCTCAACACCTCCATCTCCCGCGGATACGACCAGGATGCACTCTACTACATAGCCGAATCGAAAAAGCACTACGGCGCCAACAACAAGAACATACTCACCAAAGAATACGAGCTACTCAACCGTCTCGGGAGAGAGAGAGAAGCAACCGCCGTGCTCGAAAGACTCTACGCAGCACATCCCGGCGACTACGACATCACCTACGCACTCTGTCTGCGCAAGATGGCCTATGCCGAAGATATGCTCTTCAGAGAACAATACAAGGAGGCTCTGCCCGACCTCACATTCGCAGCAACCGCCCACACAGACACAGACATCATCACCACAGCCCGTTTGCGCCTGCTCACCTGCCACACCCAACTGGCAAACTACGACAAGGCCGACAGCCTGCTTACCCTGTTGCAAAGCGACCTCGACGAAACAGAAATAACCGACAAACGCGCACAACTGCTCCACAAAAGAGGCGAAACAGAAAAATCCCTCGCCATGTACGCGGCAGCCATCAGCGCACAGACCGACACCGCAGCAAGAAACAAACTGATTGTCAGCTACGAAGAGATGGCTATCCCCCACATAAAACTCATGACCGAGCAGGGACTCTATAAAAGAGCCTACTCCACCACACAGACACTTCTGCACCTCAGCCCCCGCAACCACCTCGGACTGATGTACGCCGCCAACCTCTCCAACCTGCTTGGCGACGACCAGAGTTTTGCACAATACGTGCAACGCGGACGCGAGCTCTACCCCGACGACCTCAACTTCATAATCAAGGAATCCATCCTCATGGACAAAGAAGGCCGCCACGACGAGTCCACCGCCATGCTCTACGCCAAACTCGACGAATACCCCGGCGATAAAGACCTCATCAATGCCTTCTCAGGCAGCAGCATACAATTCGCTCTCGCCCTATCCAAAGAAAAACAGCACGACGAAGCAATAACAGTGCTCGACACCGCCATCGTCTACAACATGAGCAACAAAGAGCTCAAATACACCAAAGGCATCATATACGAAAGAGACCACAAATACGACTCGGCCTACCACTACCAACGCTACCACGAACCCTCGGCACTCGAAGAGGCCGACTACCTGAGCCACATGAAAGGTCTCCAACACAAGACCTACAAAAACACACTCGACTTTGAATACATCCAGTCGCGCTACAGCGAATACGATGTAATCTCAGGCGTTGCAACCGTAGGCTACACCCACAAGAGAGAAAGAATCTCATATATGGGCCGTCTCAACTACTCAGGCCGCAACGGCAGCCTCTTCAGCGGCGAAGTGCTCGCCGACTCGGCAGCCTTGAAAGCAGCCGACGGCGACAGCGGCGGCACCGGCATACAACTTATCGGCGGGGTATCCTACACCTTCAACGACAAATGGACAGGCTCGGCAAGCATAGGATGGGGACATCTCTACTTCCCCAAACTCATGGCAAGCCTCTCGGCTACCCGCCATTTCAAGAACGATTGGGAAGCAGAAGCCGGATTAGGATACCGCCGACTGCCCACAAGCAAAGACAACCTCATAAACGCCACCCTCGGCGCTGTAAAAACCATAGAAGCATTCCGACTGAGCGGAAACATACAAGGTATCATCCTCGACAGCAAACCCTACTACAACATAAACCTCAGGACACGCTACCTGCCACTTGAAGACAACCGCACCTTCATCGAAGCAATGGGAGGCATAGGAACTGCCCCCGAACTCACCCTGATAGACTACTACTCCCTCTCAGGCGCCTTCTCGCACCTCAACACCTTCGTAGGCCTCGGCGGACAATACCTCGTCAACAGCCACATAGCACTCGGAGTAATGGGCACATGGCACACCCTGTACGACCAAAGAGTACTGATAGACAACACTGTAAGAACACAATTCAGAAACCTCTACAACATCTATGTGCAAGCCGTACTATCATTCTAAAACAATAATCCCCACACTGCTTCTGTTGCTGAGCGTCACATTCGCACTCACAGGATGCAGCGGCACCGCCACCGAGACCTTCGGCGGCCGCTACACCATAGCCCCCCAAGACGCATACGACGAAACAGACAAAAAGTGGGCACAATACCTCTACACCCATCTTCAACGCAGAGGCGGCGGCGAAAATGCACCCGTACACTACGAGTCCTCCCTCGCCCCAAGCAACAGAATAGAGATACACATCGACAACGACCTCAACTGCGACTACAAGATAAAGAACAGGGACAACCAAACAACCCTCACAGCCAAAGACGAAAGAACCATGCTTTGGCTCATATACCAATTCATACGCAAAGCCGGCGACACCACCCCCACATTCGCAATCTCCGACCTGCCCGCAGCAATCATCAACTTCAACGACACCACCGCCACATTCCCATTCGAATACCGCGACATCTACCTCCCCACCAACCTCGACGCAGACATGTCAGGCATCCTCTGCACAAACAACATCGAGAACGACTGGGGAATATGGGGACACAACCTGCACAGAGTCCTCCCCGAAGAGAGAAGCGAAGAGATATACGCACTCATCGGCGGCAAGAGAAACAAAGAACAATACTGCTTCTCCTCCGACGAGCTGTTCAACCACATCTCAAACTACATCACAGACAACTTCGGCGACGGAGAACGCTTCGCCATTCTCCCCAACGACAACGACATAGTGTGCCAATGCCCTGAGTGTACCAAAACAGGCAACAGCAAGACAAACGCCACCCCTGCAGCAACAGCCATGCTCCGCCGTCTGGCCAAGCAATTCCCCACACACCAATTCTTCACACTCGCCTACCGCACCACCCGCGAAGCCTGCAAAACAGAGCTTCCCGACAACTGCGGAGTCTTCGTCAGTGCAATCGAATGGCCGCTATGCACATCCATTGACGACAAAGCAGCGACAAAATTCCGCAGCACCATCAGCAAATGGCAGGAAAAGACAGCCAACATATACATCTGGGACTACATAAACAACTTCGACGACTACCTCACCCCCTTCCCCGTCCTCAGCACCATGCAGAAACGCCTGCAGACCTACAGGGAACTCGGCGTAAGAGGCATCTTCCTCAACGGCAGCGGATACGACTACTCCACCTTCCAGCACACACACACCTGCATACTCGCAGCCCTGATGATAAACCCCGATGTACCAATCGAAGAACTCATCGACGACCACTTCACACGCCGCTACAGCACCTCAAGCGAAATATGCAAAGAGTACTATCTGCGACTGATGAAAGCCTTCGACAAACCCGGAAAGAGCATCAGTTGGTACAGCGGCATCGAAGAGACACAAAAAAAATACCTCGACCCCAAAGAATTTACCACATTCTATCAAAAACTTGCCGACAAAGTAAGCGACACCCACGAAGAGGAGGAGTACCGCGTGCGCCGCATCCTCACAGCCCTCACATACACCCGCCTGGAAATTGCACGCAGCGCAGGCTACGCCGACACCATAGGCTATGCCCGCCTCGAAGGCAACAAATTAGTACCCGAAGAGAAGATACACACCTATCTCCACCGCCTCGCCGACAACCACACCCTGTTGGAGTTCAACACCTACACCGAATCGGGCGAAAAGATAGACGAATACATAAAAAGCTGGAAGAAATATGTCCTCGTACCAGAACACTTCAGCAGTCTGCTCTTCGGCACGCCGCTCACCATACACAACAACGGAAAAAGCGAAAAGACAAACAAGCTCACCGACGGACAGCCCGGACTCCCCAACAGCTACCACACAGGCTGGGAAATACTCCCCACCGGCGAAACACAAATAACCCTGCCGGGCAACATCATGGAACAGGCACGAGGCATAAGGATAAACTTCCTGCAAATGAAAGCACACAGAATATCCACCCCCGCAAAGATAGAGATATGGCAACACAACAAAAAACTGAACACCACAGAACTGTCACCCACCACCAACGACACCCACATAACAGAATGCCACATAAAGACCGGAATAGAGAACAGCGACAACGTAACACTTAAAATATTCCCCGGAACAAAAGGGCACAACACAGCCATAGACGAAATATACATAATCCCCAAGAAACAATGAACAGACTATTCATACTCGCCATCATAGCCACAATGCTCATCCCCATGGGCTGCAAAAGACGACTCGGACCGACCAACATCGAGGTCGAAGACTCCATACGCCACTACTACCCCGTGCGTCAGGGACAACAGCTCAACATAGTCTACAAGATAGGTAACAAAGGCCCCGAACCGCTGAAAATAACCGACATACAACCCTCCTGCGGCTGTATCATCCTCGCGCAGGATGCCGAACGCGTAATCCCCCCCGGCGGCACCACCTACCTTCAGATGAAGTACAACAGCAACAAGAACACAGGCTACGTGCAACACACCGTGCGCATCTTCGGCAACATCGCCCCTCACGGCCTTGCAATACTGCGCTTCGATGTCAATGTAGTCCCCGATGCCGACTACACCCGCGACTACGAACAACTCTACAAAGAATACAATCTGAAGAACGGAATAGTAGACGACATCGTAGGAGGAAAAGAACGCGACAAGGGATACTATGTAGACTCAGCATTCCAGAGCCGTCGCACACGCGATAAAGAGAAATACAGACTAGACTTCTAAACCATGAAGAAAATCCTTGTAACAGGAGCAAGCGGCTTTGTAGGTAGCCGCTTCGTGCAAGCCATGCAAAGCAGATACAGCCTGCTTACCCCCGGCCATCGAGAATTTGACATAACATCGGCGGAGGCAGTAAACAGCTACATGGACGCCAACCGTCCCGATGCGATACTTCACCTCGCCGCCATCTCCAACACCGGCTACTGCGAGGAGCACCCCGAAGAGAGCCACCTTGTAAATGTCATAGGCGTAGAAAACCTTGCAACAGCAGCCCGCCGCCACGAAGCAAAATTCATATTCTTCTCCTCCGACCAAGTCTACAACGGCAACAGCGAAACAGGCTTGCTCGACGAAGCACTCCCCGTATCCCCCGAAAACCACTACGGCCGCCACAAACTGCTCGCCGAACAACGCGCGACGGAAATATACGAAGCGACCGTTGCCCTACGTGCCACATGGATGTACGACGCCGCCCGCGAAGGAATGCCCACGCACAAGAATTTCATAATCAACATAAAGGAAGCAATAGAGAACGCTACCACTCTGCGCTTCGCAACGCGAGAATACCGCGGCATCACCCACATCGACGAAGTGATAAGTAACCTCCCCCACACCCTCACCCTCAAAGGCGGAGTCTACAACTTCGGCGCCGAGAACACTCTCAACACCTACGAAACAGCCCTCGCCTACCTCGACATACTGCAATACAGAGGAAAGGAGATAATATCACCCGACACTGCAAGGTTCCCCGAACACATACGCAACATCAGCATATCGATGAAAAAGGCACGCGAAGCATCAGGCGGAGCCATACAATTCAGCACTACCATCGAAGGGCTGAAGAGGTTTGAGGGGAGATAGAGAGGAGCAATAATGTTGTCCGCTCCACACCTCTACAACACTCAAATTATGACATAAGCCAGTAAACCAATTCCAATCAGTCTGTAAGCATAGATTGTTGGAGTAACAGTTGGTCGTTGTGGGAAAAAATTGTGTTCCATAACTTTTGTCTATCATGGCACACTTTAACAAGAAAAAATAGCGGATTAATTTAGAGCCTGTTCTTTATGCCCAACTATATATTCATTATTTATGCTCCTTCCTCCACTGTAGTCGGCCTCGAGTCATTTCCTCCTTTATTCCACCATTTTCAAGGAAGTCTTGCTTTATACGGTCAAAATAACGTTTAAGCAAATAATCGGTTTGGCGTATCAGGATAATGGCTATGTTGGCAATAGTTTCATCTGTACGCTCCTTTACTGCATCATGGTAATATTCCGGTTCATTATGCATAGTACATGCACGGCGAGCCTGCTTATGCTTTTCGCTCGATTCGTCCCACAATTGCAATTCCCTCACTCGCAGATAATCTTTATAGTCTTCAAGTAATTCTTGAAGGCTAGCCTTAGCAACATTCAGCAATTTTATTTCCATCTCGGCAGATGTTGTTGATGCCGAACAGCCTTCCACAATATTCTGTTTACCCGACCGGGCAGCCTGCACCATTTGATCTATTGTGCGATCCCCTTTACACAAATACTTGTGTGCAAAATAATAAGTCACATCATATACACACACAGATTTTTTATAACAAAGAAGATCTTCGTAATTACCTTTTTGTCTGATAAATTCGCGACTTTGCATAAATCTTCATTTTTGCAAATATATACAGCGATAATCAATTCGGCAAACAATCCTATTATATTCTTTTCAAAGAGTGGTTATTTTTTTAATAATTATAAACTGAAAGGGCTAAAAGGGCTAAGAGAGCTATAAAAGGCTATAAGGGCAAAAAGGGCAAAAAGGGCTATAAAGGGCTAAAAAGCTGTTTTCGTTACCAAACTTCAAGGCTTTTACTCATTTTTTCAGAAGATTATACTTTTAATCATTTAAACATTATTTCGCTATAGCGCCGCTTTTCGGCCCTTATTGGCTTTTTAGGCTTTCAATCATTCCATTGAGCGTATCATACCCTTTGGAAACTAAAGTTTCCATCATCGCAAGCAACGCTTATTTCACGTTGCCGCTGTAAAAAATATTCAAGTAAACTTGATATTTTTAGCTCGTTTGTGCTATATTTGAGAAAACTCGAATATTGACTGCACTCGCTGCGAAATAACAAAGCAAGCTTTGTTTACCTCGCTCGTTTGTACTATATTTGAGAAAACTCGAATATAGACTGCACTCGCTGCGAAATAACAAAGCAAGCTTTGTTTATCTCGCTCGTTTGTACTACATTTGAGAAAACTCGAATATTAACTGCACTCGCTGCGAAATAACAAAGCAAGCTTTGTTTATCTCGCTCGTTTGTACTATATTTGCAACCGAACTCGAATGGTGGTGTCCGGTAATGCCCATAGGCAGCCGTGGCTGAGATTATACACATTGCACCAGTACAGATAATGCTGACGCTGGAAGTTTGGAGTCCTCTTCAGGTACAACCGTACCACTATTTTGAGCATAATATATAAGAATAGTGGTATGAAATCAAAAAAAACTTATCCGGTTGTACTGTCAATCGCCGGTTCCGATTCTTCAGGTGGAGCCGGGATACAAGCCGACCTAAAAACATTTTCTGCTCTTGGTGTGTATGGCGCAACAGCCATTACAGCCATCACTGCGCAAAACACCATCGGTGTACACTCACAATTAGCAATTGCTCCGCAGATGGTCTACGACCAGATTATGGCGGTGGTGGAAGATTTGCGCCCCTCGTTTGTAAAGATAGGCATGCTGTCGAATGCAGAAATAGTACATGCAGTGGCAGAAGCACTTGGCAAATTCTCCCTCAACATCGTTCTCGACCCTGTAATAGTATCAACCAGTGGCCACCGTCTGCTGTCCCTCGAAGCTGAGGAGACTCTCAAAAAAGAACTTTTACCTTTATCCACACTCATTACGCCCAATCTCCCTGAGATGAGGGCACTTACCGATATGCCCCTCTCCTCCGTCGATGAGAAAGAGTGCGCTGCACGCCGTCTGATGGAGTATGGTGCAAAGGCTATTCTGCTCAAAGGCGGGCACGAAGATGGGGATACAAAAACTGATATACTCTACACTGCATCGCCAAACGGCATATTGTCCCACACATTCACATCAGAAACCATTGCCACACAAAACACACACGGCACAGGATGCACGCTCTCTGCTGCCATAGCAGCATATATGGCACGAGGTCTCAGCATGGAAGATGCCATCAAAGAGGCAAAAAAATATGTTACAGAAGCCATACGTGCAGGTGCCGATGTAGCTGTCGGCAACGGATTCGGGCCTGTCAACCATAGTTTCAATCCTCTTGAAATGTCAATCATATTGACTAATAATTTATAGAACCACCCTATATGAAACTGAATAATTACAGACTGCAATTTATAACACATTACAACAAGGAGTATTCCTACATCGACTCCGCACGCATAGCATTGGAGGGCGGTTGCCGATGGGTGCAGCTCCGCATGAAGGATGCCGATGAGGCTCTGCTTGAGGAGACAGCCATCGTCGTTCAGGCGATGTGCAGGAAATATGGTGCTACATTCATCATCGACGACAATGTTCTGCTCGCAAAACGGATAAAGGCAGACGGTGTGCATTTAGGCAAAAAAGATATGCCCATCGCAGAGGCACGCAAGATTCTTGGACAACAATTTATTATAGGTGGCACGGTAAACACTTTCGAGGACATCCTGCATCATCTGCGGAATGGCAGCCCCGACTATTTCGGCTGCGGCCCGTTCCGCTTCACATCCACAAAGAAAAACCTTGCGCCCACACTCGGCCACGAAGGATACAGAGATATAATCCGCAAAATACGCGAAAATAACATCACTGTTCCCATTGTTGCCATAGGCGGCATCTGCAAAGAGGACATTCCCTCGTTATTGGAGTGCGGCATTGATGGAATAGCCCTGAGCGGCAGCATCCTTAATGCTGTTAGCCCGATAGACGAAATGCTGGAAATAACGAAGATAATCGACTAACAATAACCATTAACCATCAAAATTAAAGATTATGATTGAAAGAAACGTATCACAAGGTATTATCAGCACCTATTTCAACAAGTTGGAAAGAAATCTGGACTTGGATGTAGCCATCGTTGGCGGTGGTCCGTCGGGCATCGTCGCAGCCTACTATCTTGCAAAGGCGGGACTGAAGGTAGCGCAGTTCGATAGAAAGCTCTCTCCCGGCGGAGGTATGTGGGGCGGCGCCATGATGTTCAACCAGATTGTAGTGCAGGAAGAGGCATTGCACATAATAAAGGAGTTTGACATCAACTACGAACAGTACAGCGAAAATCTCTATGTGATGGACTCCGTAGAGAGCACCTCGGCACTGCTCTACAAGGCTGTGCATGCCGGAGCAACAATATTCAACTGCTACTCGGTGGAGGATGTCATTTTCAAGAACAATGTTGTCAGCGGTGTTGTCGTAAACTGGACACCTGTACTTAGAGAGGGTATGCATGTAGATCCGCTCAACATTATGGCGAAATGTGTCATCGACGGCACCGGCCACGATAGCGAGATGTGCCGCACCGTAGCCCGCAAGAACGGCATACGCCTTGCAACCGACACAGGCGATGTGATAGGCGAGCGTTCGCTGGATGTAATTTCCGGAGAAGAGGAGGTTGTTAACGGAACAAAGGAGATATATCCCGGTCTTTATGTCTGTGGCATGGCAGCGTCGGCCGTAAGCGGCACTCCCCGCATGGGCCCCATCTTCGGCGGAATGCTTCTTTCTGGCAAGAAGGTTGCCGACCTCATAATAGAGAAACTGAGAAAATGAAAATCATTGCAATAACAACGCCAAAGGTAACCGATGAAGATGCCTACATTATAAAAGGTTTGCTCGACAAGGGCATAGACACCGTTCATCTCAGAAAGCCGGAATCCGGCATCGAGGAGTGCCGCAAACTGTTGGCTGGATTGACCGCAGAGCAGAGAGCGAAGATTGTCATTCACGACTACCCTGAACTATACTTCGAGTTCTCTCTTAAAGGCATACATATAAACCGCAACATCACTGCCCTACCCGACGGATACAATGGCTTCAAGAGCCGTTCGTGCCACTCGTTTGAAGAGGTAGTAAGGTACAAGGAAGAATACGACTATCTCTTTCTTAGCCCTATCTTCGACAGCATCTCCAAGAGCGGATACCGTTCGACATTCAGCGACGAGGAGCTGCAAAGGGCCGCAGCAGAGGGTATAATAGATGAAAAAGTCATAGCTCTCGGAGGCGTAACATTCGACAAGATAGATTATCTGAAAAATTTAGGCTTTGGCGGTGTGGCAATGATAGGAGGAATATATAATAGCGAGAAGCTTCACAGTCTGGAGAATAGGTAATACTCCATTCTGCTTACAACAATGGCGACCACTCACTTGCAAAAAATGAGTGGTCGCAATTGTCATTATATATACATGGAGGTTCTACAAATTCTGACGGAACTCCGAGGGAGACACCCCTGTGGCATTTCTGAAAAAGCGGGTAAAATGGTTGGGGTAACTGAACCCTAAACGCGAAGCAACAACATTTACGGACAACTGTGCATCGGCAAGCAAGGACTTAGCCTTTTCTATAATCTTATCGCGGATATACTCCTTTGCAGTTATTCCAAGTTCGTGCTTCACAACATCGCCGAAATAGTTTGCCGACAAATGGAACTGCCCGCTGCACCACGACACACTCGGCGGGCCGAAACGGCGCGGCAACTCACTCCCATCAGCCAAATAACTATCGAGCATAGAATCAAGCTGGCGCACAAGCTCCGATGCGCGAACCTTCTTGGTATCGAACTGACGGTCATAGAATCTGCGGCAGTAACTCAGCAACTGTCCTATTCCCAAACGTAGCATGTGTCCGGTAAACTCATCATCGGGCGCACGCAATTCAGTAAGGATGGTATTGAAGCAATTTGACATAATACGACGCTCGCCCTCGTAAAGTTTCAATGCCTCGAACACCTCATAATCGAAGAAGTTGAACATATAAAAATCCCTTCCAAGCCCGGTATTTATTATCAAATCGGGGCGGAAAGCCAGCATCCATCCCTTAGGACGCACATTTCTGTCGAGAGTGATACTCATCACATGGCCCGGCCTCATGGTGAAAGCCGTACCTGCCTGATAGCGCATACACGAACCACGCAAACGCAACTCGCCAAAATCGACATCCATCAGCACCACACAATACATGCCATATTCAGTAGGCTCGAAGAGCGAAGCATCTGCATCGGCAAGATTGCACACACTTACCTGAGGATGATAAGTGCGCTGACCGAAAAAGCGGTTCAACTCCTCTATGCTCTCTATTTTCCTTATCATATCTATAGGTAATTTTGGTACAAATATAGCAGATTTTTCAAACACATCTGTAATTTTGGTATTTCATATAGGTATATTTTCGACAGAAAAGTAAAAAAGGTATTTTTATCCGTAAAAAGAGTACATTCCCTGTTGCAAATTAACAATAGATTTGCGCCCGGCGAGAAAAAAACATCGCCATCCGACAGAAAACATACAATTATAAAACATATAAAATTATGGCAGTAAAATTCTATCAGGCACAAAATCAGGTGCCACTCGAAATGCACAAAGTACGCATGGTTCAGAAAATCTCACTTCTCCCCGTAGAGGAACGACTGAAGAGAATACAGGAGGCAGGCAACAACACCTTCCTCTTACAGAACCGCGACATCTATCTTGATATGCTCACAGATTCGGGCGTCAATGGCATGACCGACCTGCAGATGGCAGCAGCCATGCGTGCAGACGATTCATACGCAGGCTCCGAGACATTCACCAGAGTAAAGGAGGCTGTGAAGGAGGTCTTTGGCACAGAGAATGTATTACCCGCCCATCAGGGACGCGCGTGCGAGAATATCCTTTCGTCTGCACTTGTGAAACCCGGGCAGACAGCGCTGATGAATTTCCACTTTACAACCACAAAGGCACACATCACACGCATGGGTGGAACAGTAGAGGAGATTATTGCCGACAAAGGACTTTTGCCCCAATCGGACGATCCTTTCAAGGGCGATTTTGACCTCAACAAGCTCCGCGCAACAATCAACGAAAAGGGAGCGGAGAACATAGCATTCGTACGCGTGGAGGCTGGAACCAATCTTATCGGCGGCCAGCCCGTTTCGCTCGAAAATATGCTTGCCGTAACAGATGTGTGCCACGACAACAAGATAATAAGCGTGCTCGACGCATCGCTGCTACAGGATAATGTCTACTTTATGAAGACACGCGAGGCACGCTGCAAATATATGGACATAAAGTCAATCTACCATCTGCTTGCCGACCACTTTGACATTATATACTTCTCGGCACGCAAACTTGGATTCGCCAAAGGAGGTATAATCACAAGCAAGGATGCAAAATACACAAAAATGATGATGGAGTACATTCCCCTCTACGAAGGCTTCCTTACCTACGGAGGTATGGATGTACGCTCAATGGAGGCTATGGCTCAAGGACTTTACGAGAGCCTTGACATGGAATACATTAATCAGGGCCCTGAATTTATCAACTATCTTGCAAAAGAGCTCCACGACTACGGAGTGCCCGTTGTTCTCCCCGCCGGAGGATTGGGCTGCCATCTGAATGCCGGCGCCTTTGTTCCCGAACTTCCCCACAACGAATACCCCGCAGCAGCAGTTGCAGCGGCACTCTACATTGCCGGAGGCATCCGTGGCATGGAGCGAGGTACACTCTCCGAACAACGCAACCCCGACGGAACCGAGCCTTACTCCGAACTTGAACTTATGCGCCTTGCCGTTCCCCGCCGCGTCTACACACTGTCGCAGTTGAAATATGTTGCCGACCGCGTAAAATGGCTTTGGGACAACCGCACCCTCATCGGTGGACTCGAATGGGTGGAAGAGCCGACAGTGCTCCGTTTCTTCTCAGGCCGTCTGAAAGAGAAGGGCTACTGGCAGGAGCAATTGGCCGAAAAATTCCGCAAGGACTTCGGCGACAGTCTATAATCCGGGACAATTACTGTTAAGATAATATACAACATTCAATCCAATAAACATTCATCTTTCGGGAGACAGTGGAAATTTAAACAGTTCCATTGTCTCCTTTTTCTGTAATAACAGATATTGCATAAAGCATATGAATAGTTCTAAAAACTACTAAACAAAACATTCCTGTTTAAATTCTTTATTGTATCTTCGATGTCAAATCGAAGAAAGGCTGCACTCGCTGCAAAAAACATCGAAGCAAGCTTCATGTTTCTCGCTCGTTTGCACTATCTTTGCCATCCATAATAAAAAGAATAAACATCTATACCTATGATTACATTTTTAATCTGCCTTGCGGCACTGATAACCGCATACTTCACATACGGAAAATATCTCGACAAAGTGTGCGGAATTGACGAAAAGAACCCTACTCCGGCAACCACCATGTACGACGGCGTCGACTATATACCGATGCCCCGCTGGAAGACCTTTCTCATTCAATTGCTTAACATCGCAGGCCTCGGCCCCATCTTCGGCGCGCTCTTGGGTGCTGCCTACGGACCTGTCGCATTCCTGTGGATTACCCTCGGCGGCATATTCATGGGAGCAATGCACGACTACATTGCCGGCGTAATCTCATTGAAGAACAACGGAGTGAGCCTTCCCGAAATTATCGGAAAGTACCTTGGCAACAACACAAAGATATTCATGCGCGTATTCACCGTACTGCTCATGGTGCTTGTTGGCGCAGTATTCACTTCGCAGCCCGCTGCACTTATCACAAGCAACATATCGCTTCCCGCACTTGAAGGAACAGCCATAGGCACAATGTCGTGGGAGACAATAATTGTATTCTCTATAATAACCATATACTATATGCTGGCTACAATGTTGCCGATAGATAAAATAATAGGCCGCATGTATCCCCTGTTCGGAATGGCTCTGTTGATTATGGCATTAGGCATTTTAGTGGTTTTGCTTACCGATAGCGACACATATATAATCCCCGAATTGACATCGCTGAAAAATCAGATAAGCAACGCAGACAAATTCCCCATCATCCCCATGCTCTTCACCACCATCGCTTGTGGCGCAATTTCTGGATTCCATGCAACACAGTCTCCGATGATGGCACGTTGCATGACCTCAGAGAAACAGGCCCGCCCCATCTTCTACGGCGCAATGATAGCCGAGAGTATCGTAGCCCTTATATGGGCAGCAATTGCAATGGCATTCTGGGGAGGTGTAGAGGGATTGAACAATGCCATAGCCGAGAACAACGGCAACGCAGCAACCCTTGTGAACATCATCTCAGAGACCACATTGGGCAGCTTCATCGCCGGCCTTGTTATCTTCGGTGTTATTGCCTGCGCAATAACATCGGGCGACACAGCCTTCCGCTCGGCACGACTGATAATAGCCGATATGTTCGGAATATCGCAGAAGCCTATCATCAAGCGCATAGCCGTATCGCTACCCCTCTTTGCACTGGCGCTTTTCATAATCTTCGCCCTGCCCTTCCAGACAATCTGGAGCTACTTTGCATGGACCAATCAGACGCTTGCAGCAATCACACTGTGGTGCATCACCTGCTACCTTGCCAAACAGGAAAAGCCCACAATCATTTCAATGCTGCCCGCTGTTATTATGACATACGTCTGCTCGTCGTACATTTTCATTTCGCCCATGATGTTCGGAATGGAAAACCGCACACTCGCATACATCTTCGGAGGAATAATGACTGTTGTTATTATGGCAATGGTACTTTTTAAGATGAAGAAAAAATAACCTACATAGAGATACAAATAATGGGGCAACCGAAAACAATATTCGGTTGCCCCGTAATTTATATCTTCAGACAATCTGTTTCTTATTCCTCGTTCACTTCCCCGCCACTCTTATCTACTTTCAGAATCTTGTAATTCAATTTTGCCACGAGAATACTCATCAACGGGCTTATGATATTAAAGAAACAGAAAGGGGCAAAAAGCATCGTAGGCACACCAAGAACCATGCTCTGCACAACACCGCAAGTGTTCCACGGGATAAGCACCGATGTTACGGTTGCCGAATCCTCAGCCGAGCGGCTAAGCAGACGACGGTCGAGCCCTAACCTGTCGAAGCTGCCTTTGTTGAGGTCGCACGCAAGGATTATCGACATAAACTGGTCGCCTGTGCAACAGTTGAAGAACAATCCCGAAAATACCGTTGCCGAAACAGCCTTCGTTACCGTATTTACACCCTTAAGCAGAGTGGCAGTGATTGCATCCATCATTCCGCTGCCCACCATCACTCCGCCGAAGCACATTGCCGTAAGTACAAGCCAGATGACATTCAGTGCACCGGCCATTCCCCTTGTAGCCACAAGGCTGTCGAGGACATCGTGTCCGGTCTCAATCGCTGTAGAATTACAGCAGCTTGTAAGCACACCTGTTACTGCCGACTTAAAGTCGAGCACCTCGCTGCCACCGATGCCTGCCACAATCGTCGGCTGGAAGATAAGCATTGCCACGCAGGCAGCCAACATCGACAGGAAGAGCGTCAACAGCGCAGGCACCTTCTTGGCAATGAGTGTAAAGGTAAATGCCGGAACAACAAGCAACCACGGCGAAATGTTGAACACTCCATGCAGGGCATCCACAAGTTCGTTGGAAATGGCACTGTTGCTATCGTATAAGCACAACCCCGCAACGGTATAAATGAGCAAAGCTATCACAAATGTAGGTACAGTGGTGTACATCATGTAACGTATGTGGGAGAAAAGCGGCACTTTTGCCGTTGATGCCGCAAGCACCGTTGTATCGGAGAGTGCCGACATCTTGTCGCCGAAATAGGCTCCTGAGACAACCGCTCCCGCTGTCCACCATTCGGGGAATCCGTTGGAATAGCCAATGCCCATGAGTGCAACACCTATGGTTGCGCACGTTGTCCACGAACTGCCGGTTACAACACTCACTACCGCACAAATGACGCACGCCGATACAAGGAACACCGACGGATGCAATATCTGCAATCCGTAGCAGATGAGTGTAGGCACCACCCCGCTCACCATCCATGTGCCGGCAATTGCACCGATGAACAGAAATATCAATATCGAATTGCTCGACGAAAAGATATTCTTGGCAATAGCCGTCTCCAGCTTTTCCCATTTCACACCATAAAGCCCCATAGACAGCGCCGTAGCAACGGCTGTGGAGAGTATAAGCGCAAACTGGCTGCCGCCATCGAGCGCATCCGCGCCCTTAATTATTATCACAATAGCCAAAAAGATAGCCAACATGACTATCGGCACCAATGCCACCCAAAAGGATGGCTTTTTCTCAATCGTATCCATTATTACGAAAAGTTGTTTATATTTTTCAATTCCGTTCCAGGGTAATAGTGTGCAAGAATCTCCTTGTAGCTGTACCCCTTTTCGCCCATCACCGCAGCACCTATCTGACAGAGGCCCACACCGTGTCCCCATCCTGCGCCCTTGAGCACAAAGTTCACCGTACCGTCGTCAGCCATCTGCTTGTCGACCACAAACGCCGAACTGTAAAGATGCGAAGGCGACAACCACCGCCGTATTTCAAGTTCCTTACCAACTACAATGCTTCTGTTTGTACCAACTATTTTCAGTCTGACTATGCGGCCTGAAGCTCCACGCTCAACAGGTATAAGCTCTTTGATAAGTCCGAAATCTATTCCGCTCTTTTCGCGCACCAATGCCGAGAGAGTGTCGCTGTCGTAAACGACTGTCCATCGGTAAAAATCAGCAGTCTCCTGGTCGTAGCTGTTAAGCACCTGCGATATTACACGCCCGTCGGGTGAGGAACAGAAGGCATCGGGCACACTCTCAATCCATGCCCTTGCGCCCTCCTCGGTATCAAGCGGTGGCAGAGGTTCAGAGCTTTCAGAATCGCGCAACACAGTGAGATATTCCACATCGCTATCTTCCCAACAGGCAGAGAATCTTTCTGTTACACCGCCGCAACATTTGCTGAAGCGTGCGTCGCACACCTTGCCGCCACTGGCAAGCACCATATTTTCAGTCTCCTTTACGGCACGCTCCACATTGCTGTTGGCCGCCATCGTAATACCCTGATAACGCTGGCAATGGTCATCGGCGCAAAAGTCGAAAAGCGTATGATCCTCCCTTGCGTACCATCTGATAATCTCATCATCGGTGCTATATCCGCATACAGCCTCGCTGTTCTTTGCCCTTTCGAGTTGCGCATAAAGCCAACTGCGCGAAATTACCGCGTGCGCCTTCAACAATTGCATGGAAGATGTAGCCGACATTTCCGACGAAATAACGCTCACGAGATAATCCTCAACTGCAACCCTGTTGACCACTCTCACCCTGCCCTCCTCCACGAAGAGCAGCAACGAGCCTTTGAACGACTGACGCTCCTTGCGTTGCCAATGAAAGTCGATGCCTATCACCACATTCTCTATAGTAAAGAAAGAATCCTCGGCGCATGGTTCAAAGAGCAATCTGTCGCAAAGCGTACCCTGCCAACAGATTTTACCCTCCACCGACGACACAGTGTGCCTTCCTGTGCAGACCTCATCCCCGCAACGATAATCACCGTTGAAGGAAAATTCCACACCCTCCGAAAGCAATATACCTACATCTATCCGTCTCATTCTCCGCAGGATAATTTTTCAACGGCCTCACGACAAACATTCACAGGAAGCGCAACCTCCCTGAGCATCGAAGCAGCGTCGTCGGCTGTTATACTGTCAAAATCCTCGCGTCGGGCAGCAATGATAACTCCAGCCATGTCCAGCGCACCGGGGCTGATGACGCGTCGGCAACCATCTTCGGCAAAATAGCAATCGGGGCGATGCTTGCCACGCGGAATTACAATGGTTGTCCACCCTTCACTCTCCTTGTAAACAGTAATTATGTTCACAGCCGGCTCGTCGGCAGCATCCTTCACAGGCAATGCCGCGAGCAATCTGCCGAGAAGATGCTCCATTTTCTGCCCATCAGCCGATTTTATCACAAAGAGCGGAACAATGTAAGAGTCGCTGAACAAAATACCGTCCCCGACATTGCCATCGACCACCGTAGCACCTCCGATAACCTTTTTCATCCATTTTTGTCCGAGCAAAGGCAGATATTTCGACGGCACAGCCTGAAGATGGGCATGGTCGGGAGCCGATGCACCGCAAGTGGCACCATTGTAAAATACCGACATTCCGCGCCATCGCTTGGCAACGAAAAGCATATCGGCATACAGCGGAGCTATAAACTGCGGAGTATGCTCCTTAGTTACAATCGTATAATGTTCGCCCATTATGGGGAAAGGATTTACAAGCACCTCCAACGAGCCGCAAATATCCCTGCCAGACTGCTCAGCCGGACGATTTTCGGCACACAGGAAACAGGGACGCTCGGCTATACTCTTCTTGTCGACAGCCGCGCCGGTCGACCTTATGCGTGCAGGGTTGAACTGCATCGAAAGACCATTGTCGAAGCACTTTGTCTCTACTGCATCGAGAGCCTTATAACGCTCGGCTACCTCGTCCCACGCTGCAAGCTGCTTGTCAAAGAAGAACGACACACCGCGACGGCAGGGACCTGCCCACTCCTTCACCAGTTTGATACGCTCCTTCAGCTCCTCGGTGCGAATAGAATCCTTATAATAGTTGTTAGCATTGACCTTCACGCGCGAGAGTGCCGCATCGGAGTTTCCACCCCAACGACGGCAGAGATAAAGAACATCATATATGCGGCCTATCCTGTATCGGCGCGATATTTGCAGCCCCACGGCATAATCCTCGCCGTAGCTTACATTGGGGAAGCCGATGCTGCGTATCACAGGAGTATAGAAAGCACGCGGAGCACCCAATCCGTTTATGCGCAACGCATTGTTGCGACCATTCTCCCCGGTCCACTCCCTGTGGTCGATTATTCCCGGAGGAAGCGTCTCAAGGTCGAAATTGCATATTCTGTATGTACCTATCAGCATAGCACACTGCTGTCGGTAAAATTCGTCGACAATCTTCTGCAATGTATCCTCGCCGCTGTAAATATCATCGCTGTCGAGCTGCACCGCGAATCGTCCGCACATTTCGCTCTGCACAGCATAATTCCAGCAACCGCCAATGCCCAGCGTAGTCGATTCGGGCATAATGTGCACCACACGCCCATCGCCGAAAGAGTCGATAATCTCACCCGTGCCATCTGTCGAATGGTTGTCCACCACCAGAATGTTGAACGGGAAAGAGCACTTCTGCTTGAGCACCGAACCGATAGCATCGGCAATCGTAGTCTTGCGGTTGAGCACAGGAATAACAACAGAGGCCTCCACCGGGAAATCGCCTTGCGAAAGGTCAATACTGTCATACTTTCCGGGACGCAGATAACCACCGATACGCTTCAGATGGTCGGTGCAGGCAATCTCCATCTCAATCTGCACATCGCGCTGCGCTGGATTTACATAATCGAACTGCTTCTCGCCGCTCTTTCTGTTGTCATCCTCGCACTCGGTATATGCAAACTCCTTGAAATGCGTAAACGCGCCTATGCGGCTGAGAGCCAGACGCATCTGATAGAATCCTGCATATTTGAACTGTGCTTTTTCCTGAGAAGCATACTCCTTCAAGGCCGAGGTGCGCAACAGCATCAACGAACCGAAATCAAAATCGTTTCTCAGAGTTCCACACTGATAATCAATCACAGGCGCCTCTTCGCGCACCCCGTCGACAACCTTGTAGCAATCGGCATATAGCATAACAGAGCCATCGCCCTGCATAGCATCTACCATCTTTTCAAGCATTTCAGCCGGGGGGAGTTCCACTCCCTGCTTAGCTACATAAAGCAGAAAGTCGCCGGTTGCCCTTTCGGCCATATCCATAAAAAGTGCACTCTCCGATAGCGAGGTTGCAGGAATAACATCCGCACCATCGGGCAGCATCGGACATTCACTCTGCGGCAGGCACCAGCAATGCACTTTACCGACTATTACTTTGTTTACAAGATTACTGACAGCGCCACAATCCCCCGTCGGGGCAGGCATAAATAGTTCTATATTGCAGTTTTTCATAAATCATTTTTCTACTTAAAAAGCAAAGATACAAACAAACGAGCAAGAAACATGAGGTTTACTTCAATGTTTTTTACTGCGAGTGCAGGGTATCTTCGAGGGTATCGCAAAGATAATGAAAGACAGGGGGAGTACAAAATAAACCATCTGTTTTTAGGAGAAATGTAATATATCGGTAAATATTGGCGTTTGTTTGCCCCTTCGCGTTTGTAACGCGAAGGATTGAATATCAGCATCTGAGATGCGCAACAAAAAATTTATGATACCTATAACAACTTTGTGTAAGCTAAAATTATCGATAGACCAAAAGAGCACTTATACAGTTCGGTCGCGGCTTATGAAGGTTCAATTGAAGTAATTAATGTAAGCGCATTAAAAATGCTTATACTCAGAGTATCCGCATTGCAAATGCGGATGGACAAGAGACATAACGCAAAATCAAATATGGTATAAAGCCTCTAATCTCAAGGCTTTATACCATATTAACAAGCTGCGGGAACACTCAGATACTCCCTGCAATCCTCTTCAAGCGTGCAATCTCCTGCGCATCAGCTTCAGGCAGAGCCTTCTTTCCGAATTTTTCATACAGCACCAAAAGTTTGTCGGCAAAATTCGGTAAAAGAAAAGCATGAGCATCCGCTTTATAGTAGCAGTCTACAGCCTTAGCGATATACGAAAAATCTTCACTTTCGTAATACTCCTTCGCGTATAGATCACCAAGCAACTGATAGTAGAAAGGGAATTTCTCGGAAACACGAATCAGGCACTCCTCAAACAGTTTCTCATCGTTGAGCTTTTCGTAATATATCAGCTGTAAGAGTGGAGCAAACTCGCTACCCTCTTCTTCAGCCTCACGGATTGTGTGCATGGATGCAGCAATCTCATCATCTGACACAGCTTTGACAGCAGCCTCTATAGCCTTAGCCTCTACAGGAGCAAGCTGTTTGAGCCGTTGCAATTTTCCCTCAGAACTATCATTGAAAGATGTAGTGTTGAGAATTTCACATATTAGTTTGAAGGCTTCATTATCCTTGAAATATGATACAATATCCTTTGTGTCTCCGCCGGTCTTTTGCGTGTAAATCATGGACATCAACAACATATTGAGGAAACTTTTCTCAACACCGTCGCCGTCGCGATAACAATAAATCAACGACTTGCAGGCCTCTACATCTCCTTCCCTTGCCCGCAGAATAAGATTCTGCACCCTTTGGTCGGACGCACTGCTTGCCTGTATAGCAGTCTGCGCCTCCAAGCCTACAGCATTATCGCTGCACGATGTATGGCACACGAGCATACAAGCCATACATACAAAAAGAAGTATTCTGCTCATACACACACTACTTTTCATCATCCTCGTCAAAGAAATTCTCATTGGCCTCTGCCGCACAGAAACAGTCCTCTGCAATGCTGTCGAAAAGGCGCATACGTGCACCTGCTACAACTGCCCCCATAACTGCGGTACCGGGACCTGTTGCCATGAATTTAAATCTGTTTTTTATGGAGATTGATGCTGCGACAGCCTCAACATCCTGATTCGCTCCAATGTAGGCAAACACCCAATCTTTGGCTTTAAGTTCATCAACAAGAGACTTGATTGCCTTACCGCTATACTCTTTCGATGCATTCTCGCATCCGTCAGTAACGATTGTTACCAACACTTTATCATCGTCGGCTACTTTCTTTCGGAGCGCATTCAACGAAATGCCCATGGCATCGTACAATGCAGTACAGCAATCGGGGTTATAGTTCTCTGCTGTCAGTTCAGCGACCTCGGCAATAGGCACACAGTCAAATACTGTCTTTACATCATCGTTGAAAGTAACAAGGCTGACAAAGTGTTCCTGCTCTTCGTGTTTCTTCTGAGCCGCGCGTATAGTCTGAATTGTTTCGTTTACGCTGTCAACGGCCTCTTTTTTGATGATTTGCATAGAGCCGCTTTCGTCAATAATGATAAGATTAAAAATTCTTGTCTTCATAAGCTTCATGTTTTTGTGATTACACAAGTACAGAGCAACATTTTCACTTTAATCTATCATCTCAGCGGAAAAAATTATGCAAAAACAGCCTTACATATCCACAGTATATCCGGTATAAAATTCGGAGTAGAGACTACCCAACCGATGCGAGAAATAGGAACTTCATCATGCTCAAACAAAATGTGCTATAAAGCCTTCAAATTAGGCTTTATAGCACATTTGTTATATACAGTAACACACTTAGACACTCCCTGTAACCCTCCTCCTCGCTTCACGTTTGTAACGCGAAGAATTGAGAACTATGCTTCTGATATTCGCTTATGCAGATTCAATCGGAATAATAGATGTAAGCGCATTGTAAATGCTGATACTCAGACTAATTACTTAATCCTTAAGACAGCCAAGAGGAATTACCTTAACACCATCTTCGCGAGTATAGGCAATTTCACCACCAGTCAATACAATGAGGAGGTCTGGTTCTCGAAGAGGCATTTGTTTCTCTGTTTCATTCTTCTCACGAATTAA
>JAFYLO010000095.1 GCA_017557045.1 Bacteroidaceae bacterium
GGTCAGGCTCCCGGCGGTCACAACGTTATCGCAGGTCTGTTCGACGGTGTAAAGAAACTCAACCCAAACAGCCGCCTCTACGGTTTCCTCATGGGCCCCGGCGGTCTTGTTGACCATAAATATATGGAAATCACAGCCGAAATCATGGACGAGTACCGCAACACAGGTGGTTTTGACATCATCGGTTCAGGCCGTACAAAGCTTGAGAAAGAGGAACAGTTCGAGAAAGGTCTCGAAATCCTCAAAGAGCTCAACATCAAGGCACTTGTAATCATCGGTGGCGACGACTCCAACACAAACGCTTGCGTACTTGCAGAGTACTACGCAGCAAAGAACACAGGCATTCAGGTAATCGGTTGTCCCAAGACCATCGACGGCGACTTGAAGAACGCATACATCGAAACCTCATTCGGATTCGACACAGCATGTAAAGTATACTCAGAGGTAATCGGCAACATCCAGCGCGACTGTAACTCTGCACGGAAATACTGGCACTTCATCAAGTTGATGGGTCGTTCAGCATCACACATCGCACTTGAGTGCGCATTGCAGACACAGCCCAACATCTGTATCATCTCAGAAGAGGTTGAGAAGAAGGCACTTTCACTCGACGACATTGTAACCTCTATCGCACAGGCAGTAGCAGACCGTGCTGCAGCAGGCAACAAGTTCGGTACAGTACTCATCCCCGAAGGCCTCATCGAGTTCATCCCCGCAATGAAATCACTCATCGCAGAACTCAACGACTTCCTCGCACACAACGGCGAAGAGTACGCAGCAATCAAGCCCGCAGAGCAGCGTGAATACATCATCAAGAACCTCTCAGCAGACAACGCTGCCGTATACGCAAGCCTTCCCGCAGGCGTAGCACGCCAGTTGACACTCGACCGCGACCCCCACGGCAACGTACAGGTATCGCTCATCGAGACAGAGAAGCTCCTCTCAGAAATGGTAGCAAACAAGCTCACAGAGTGGAAGAAAGAGGGCAAATTCGACAGCTCATTCAACGCTCAGCACCACTTCTTCGGTTACGAAGGACGTTGCGCAGCTCCCTCAAACTACGATGCAGACTACTGCTATGCACTCGGTTACACAGCATCACAGCTCATCGCTTCAGGCAAGACCGGCTACATGGCATCAGTACGCAACACAACTGCTCCCGCAGCAGAGTGGACAGCCGGCGGTATCCCCATCACAATGATGATGAACATGGAGCGTCGTCACGGCGAAATGAAGCCCGTAATCCAGAAGGCACTCGTCGACCTCGAAGGTGCACCCTTCAAGGCATTCGCAGCTCAGAGAGAGACATGGGCAAAAGAAACTTGCTACGTATACCCCGGCCCCATCCAGTATTTCGGCCCCACAGAAGTATGCGACAAGACAACTGCAACACTCGCACTTGAGCAGGCTAAATAATTAATTCACAACGAATAATGGCAAAAGCCAAAGAAGGCGAAACTAAAAACGGCGGACGGAAGAAAACAACTTCCGCCCGCCGTTCACATCGTAAAAACAAGAAGGATGCGATGCGATGGAAGTATGTAATAATATCCATTTGTGTCTCATTCACCATCTTCTCTGCATCCTACTTCACAGTCTTCAGACCATATTTCTACCGTTTCACTCCCTGCAGGAACAACGAATATTACAACATCTGTATGCCCAAAGGCCACTCAGTCTACGGCATAGATGTATCGCGCCATCAAGGCACAATCGATTGGGAAAAACTGAAAAACGAGCATAATCCCGATGCCCCCATCACCTTCGTATACATAAAAGCAAGCGAAGGCAGCGACTTCAAAGACACAAAATTCAAAGAAAACTTCAGCAACGCCCGTAAATACGGATTCACACGCGGCGCCTACCACTACTTCACCACAACATCATCCGGAGCATCACAAGCCAACCTCTTCATAAGCATGGTAAAACTGAGCCCCGGCGACCTGCCTCCCGTACTCGACATCGAAGAAAAGCCAAAGAACAAAAAGAAATACATCGAGGAGGCAAAAATATGGCTTAAAAAGATAGAAGAACATTATGGCGTAAAGCCAATAATATACGCATCGAGCAAATACAAGAAAAAATACCTCGATGAAGCATTTTTCAAAGAATACCCCTCATGGGTAGCACACTACTACATACCCCGTCTGACAGAAGGCGAAGAGTGGCTCATGTGGCAATGCAGCGACATTGGAGTGTTGCCCGGAATAAATGAAAAAGTAGACATCAACATCTTCAACGGCAGCGAAAAACAATTCAAGGCACTGCTGATAGACAAAAAATAGAATACCGCACCAAACCCGATGCAAACACACACGACAATGCTGAAAACAATCATCCGCACTCTGACAGCAGCAATAATGATGCTGACAATCACAAGCGACATATACGCATGGGAAGGCATGGCAATGCCCCGCTTGCGCGTAGACGGCCGCAATTTAAAAGACGAGAATGGCAACATCGTCAAGCTACACGGCTATGCCCAGACATTCAGCCCATGGTTCAACGAACGCGGCACACGCTGGAACAACTACGATGTAGAAGGCTGTCTGAAGTACAACCAACAGATAATAGACCGGATAATGGCCGCGGGATGGAAAATGAACTTCGTGCGTATGCACATGGATCCATACTGGTCGAACACCCCCGGAAGACGTGTAAAAGGCGAGAACGACATATCGGCATTTGACTTCGGACGCTTCGAGAAATATCTCGACGAAGTATTCGTTCCAATGGCAGAGTACGCAATAGCAAAAGGCATGTACGTTGTAATGCGTCCTCCCGGAGTCTGCCCCGAAAAGATTGCTGTAGGAGACGAATATCAGAAATACCTGCTGAAAGTATGGCGCCACGTTGCCCGGCACACAACCCTCAAAAATCACCCGAACATAATGTTCGAACTTGCCAATGAACCGATAAACATCCTCGGCAGCGACGGCACCATTGGCGGACACTCAAAAGCCCAATTCGAACAGTTGAGCAAATACTTTCAGGAGATAACCGACACCATACGCGCACAAGGCTGCAACAACATCCTATGGATACCCGGTCTCGGCTACCAGTCGAAATATGCCGGATATGCCGACTACCCCATCAAGGGCGAGAACATAGGATACGCCGTACACATATACCCCGGATGGTTCGGCAGCGGACACGGCTACGAAGCCTTCTCCAAAGGCTGGCAACAAGATGTGCAACCCGTAAGCAATTTCGCCCCGGTGATGATAACCGAAATGGACTGGGCCGACAAGAAGTGGAACGCCTCATGGGGAAAAGCCCACACCGGCGTAGCAGGCGACAAAAACTTCGGAGCCAACTTCAAAAAGATAACCGACGACGCAGGAAACGTAAGCTGGTTGCTATTTACTTCGCCCGAGCACCTCGCAGACTTCAAGGACGAACCAGCAAAAGATGGTAAATACACCTTCCTCACCGACCCCGAAGCCTGTCCGTGGCCCATATACCATTGGTACAAAGAATACGCCAAAGACAACTATCCCCGAAAAAAGAGATTTACACTCTTCAAACGCAAGAACAAGAGATAAGCACCTCAAACAGCAAGAACAAAAATGAAAATATTCGCAGCCCCGCTACAAGGATTCACCGAAGCAACATGGCGCAATGTACACAACGAGACATATGGCGGCATCGACACATACATAACTCCTTTCATCAGAATAGAAAAGGGTGAGATACGCAATAAGGATATACGCGACACGGAAAAGAAGAACAACACCGTACCGCACCTCATACCGCAAATAATAGCCGCCACACCAGACGAACTGCTGCCGATAGCCGAATTCATTGCAAAAGAGGGATACTGCGAAGCAGACATAAACATGGGCTGCTCCTTCGCCCTGCAAGTACGCAAACAACACGGTGCAGGACTTCTGCCCCACCCCGAAGCTGTAGCGGCATTGATGAAAGCCACCGGAGAAATGCCCGAAATAAAATTCTCTGTAAAGATGCGTCTCGGATGGGACAATAAAGAAGAGTGGCGCAACATCCTGCCCATACTCAACGACACCCCACTCACCCGCATCACCCTGCACCCCCGTTTGGGACGCGAACAATACAAACAACCAGCCGACCGCGAAGAATTCGCACGCTTCTACGAAGAGTGTCGCCACCCTCTTGTATACAACGGCGACCTTGCCACACTCGAAGAGATGAACCGCACAGCCGAAGAATTCCCCCTTCTCGAAGGCCTGATGGTAGGACGCGGCCTGCTCGGCAATCCCGCGCTCGGCAAAGAATACAAAGAACAGCGCAACCTCAGCCACGGCGAAAAAGCATCGCTGCTTGCCGCCTTCCACGACAAATTCTATCAAGCAATCACACCTCGCCTGCAAGGAAACACACAAATCCTGAGCAAACTGAAACCCTACTGGGAATACCTGCTCCCCGACATGGAAAAACGCGACCGAAAGGCAATCATCAAAGCCTCCACTGCCGAAAAATACCTTGCAGCTGTCAACAGCGCCATAGCAAAATACTAACCCCAAACAGCGTTAAACAAGAAAAAAAGCCACCAAAAACATCAAAAAAAGCACATTTTTTTTTGATTCTCCCAAATAACCTATATATTTGTAAAATGATTGTTACAATATGCAGGAAGACGAGAAACATATACTGGAACAATTCGAAGCAAGATTAAGAGATCTGCTCGGCAAACACAAAGAGCTCAAAGAAGAAAACCGGAAGCTCGCCGCGCAGGTAACAGAAAAAGAGAATCAGCTCATCGAACTACAGGGACGTTTCACCGACCTCGAACAGTTGTACAACAATCTCAAACAAGCCCGCATGATAAGCCTCAGCTACGACGAAGTCGACAAGGCAAAGGAACATATCGGCAGGCTCGTGCGTGAAATCGACCAATGCATTGATTCACTCATAAAACAGCAATAACAAAAAACGAACAAGGCAATGGACGAAAAGTACGTAGGAATACATCTATTGGTTAACGGAACATCATACCCGCTCACTGTAAAACGTAGCGAAGAACAATATTACCGTCAAGCAGCACGTTTGGTCAATGCCAAACTGCTAAAATATAAAAAAGAACACGAAGCCGAAAGCAACGAAAAGCTCATGACTATGGTTGCAATAGACATCGCATTCAGACGCCTGCAAGAGACCGACCCCTCAGGGATGTCGCGCATCTCAAAACGTCTGATGGAACTGACCAAGGAAATAGACGACACAATAGAGTAAACAATAGATACTCCACACACTCACGCACATCTATCGTTAACGGCACACACCGTAAACGACAGACGTGCGTTTTTTGTTTAATATAAAAAGGAATATATAATTTTATAACTTAAATAAAACAACAAAATATTATGGGTACACCAATAACACCAATAATCATATCGGCACTTATAGCCTTGATTGTAGGCGGCATAGCGCAGTATATGATATTCAAATATGGGCTGAAAAAGAAGTATAACCGTATTCTCGATGAGGCTGCCAAAGAGGCCGAAGTAATGAAAAAGAACAAGCTGCTCGAAGTAAAGGAAAAATTCCTGAACAAAAAGGCAGAACTCGAAAAAGAGGTATCGCAGCGCAACCACAAACTGCAGCAAGCCGAGAACCATGTAAAACAACGCGAACTTCACGTCAACCAGCGCAACGAAGAGTTGCAGCGCCGCAAAGCCGAAATAGACCGCTACAAAGAAAACGTAGACAACCAGCAGGCAAACATCGAGCGCAAAAGACAAGAACTTGAACAACTCCACGCCCAAGAGCGCGAAAAGCTCGAAGAGATAGGCGGACTCTCTGCAGAAGAGGCACGCAACACCCTCATCGATTCACTCAAGGAGGAGGCAAAGACACAAGCAGCATCCTACATCAACGACATAATGGACGATGCCCGTCTCACAGCCACAAGAGAGGCAAAGAAGATTGTGATACAGACCATACAGCGCGTTGCCACAGAGACAGCAATCGAAAACTCCGTAACAGTTTTCCACATAGAAAACGACGAAATGAAAGGCCGTATCATCGGTCGCGAAGGCCGCAACATCCGCGCCCTCGAAGCAGCAACCGGTGTGGAAATAGTAGTCGACGACACCCCTGAAGCTATCGTACTCAGCGCCTTCGATCCCGTCCGCCGCGAAATCGCCCGTCTCGCACTCCACCAGTTGGTAGCCGACGGCCGCATACACCCCGCACGCATCGAAGAGGTTGTAGCCAAAGTAAAGAAGCAAATAGAAGAAGAGATTATCGAGACCGGAAAACGCACCACCATCGACCTCGGCATCCACGGTCTGCACCCCGAGCTCATCCGCATCATCGGTAAGATGAAATACCGTTCATCATACGGACAGAACCTCTTGCAGCACGCACGCGAAACAGCCAACCTCTGCGCAGTGATGGCATCAGAACTCGGTCTCAACCCCAAAAAAGCAAAACGCGCCGGACTTTTGCACGACATAGGCAAGGTGCCCGACGAAGAGACCGAACTGCCCCACGCAGAATACGGAATGAAGATAGCCGAAAAATACAAGGAGAAACCCGACATTTGCAATGCCATCGGTGCACACCACGACGAAATTGAGATGAACAGCCTGATAGCTCCCATCGTACAGGTATGCGATGCCATCTCAGGAGCACGTCCCGGTGCACGCCGCGAAATAGTGGAAGCCTACATCAAACGTCTCCACGACCTCGAACAACTTGCAATGTCCTACCCCGGAGTAACAAAGACATACGCCATACAGGCAGGTCGCGAACTGCGCGTAATAGTAGGAGCCGACAAGATAGACGACAAACAGACCGAACTACTCTCAGGCGAGATAGCCAAGAAGATACAGGACGAAATGACCTATCCCGGACAGGTAAAAATTACAGTAATCCGCGAAACACGAGCTGTAAACTACGCACGATAACGGTTCAACTTGTAAAAAAAATCACGAAACACTTGCATTTTTGAACAAAAAGCAAGAACTTTGTAGTCCTCTCCACAAAGAGGACTACATTTTTTGGGGCTGTTTGGTTTTGACAGCGGGCAGAAAAGGTATGTAAGCATGCAGTGCGCCGTTGGTCGGCACTATAATCCCGGCTGACAACAATTATCTGGCGAAAATAACTACGCTCTCGCTGCGTAACCGAAGCACAGTAGGTTAGCTTTATCCCGGCACCAGGTGCTGGGACGAGACATCACCCGGACGCAGTTGTTCCGAAGCAATCCGATAAGGTGGTGCGGTAAACTCGGGACTAATCACGGCAGGCCTCGATGTTGTGGTGAAATTTTAGAGGATAAGGCATGAATCGGTTGCGCCGGTCTTGTTCATGCACGAAAATCCTACCGGATGCTAAGCATGTAGAAAGCATATTGTTTCCTCGTTTGGACGAGGGTTCGACTCCCTCCAGCTCCACAAACAGTAGTCTCGATGGACGCGGACAAAAACCACCGAGCCATGAAGACAATAAAAATAATAAAAGTAGCAGGCCTGACAACAGTAACACTACTGTTCGTCACTCTATTGTCTGCGGCTTTTCACTTCGAAGCCACACACACGGTTGTCAGGGACATTCTCACTCCCACCGGTTTCAACATCCTTCAAGTAGACACCATTCTCATCACAGCCCTCTGCACCACATACACACTGTTGCTGTTGCCGTGGCTGCACTACTTCATGAAGATAGAAAAAAAATCGGGCCTGCAATACTTCTCGCTCTACCCCATGACAGCAGGAAAGGCAAGCAAAATAGCATCAATAATCCTCACATTGCTCAACGCCGTAACTGCCGTAGGTTTCTATCTGCTATATCTCAACTATCTTAAAAATGTAACACCCAAAGAGAGCGACGGACAGCTATCCATACTGACAATACTCAGTTGCGGCATAATCTTTTGGGGCGGAACATACATGATATACGGTTCAGTATACGGCGCAAAAAGGATAAAAGCCATCATTAAGAAAAAACGCGAAAAGCGGAAACAGCGCCGCGAAGCAAAAAGCACCTCCACCGAACACAAATAACAACGAAAATCCATGAACAGCCACTACTTCGAAAACCTTTCCCGTCAGGGATTTTCCACCACCACCTCTGCACTGCAAAAATTTGTACAACACACATACACCCTGCAATTCGCAACATTCTTCTGGTGCCGGAGCGGAGAAGCCGTCATCACCATCAACGGCTATCGATTCCGCTTCACATCAGGCTGCATAGCAGTCTGCCCTACAGGTTGCAACATCACTGTGCACGACATCACCAGCGACTTCTCAACACGATTCCTCGGAGTATCCGAAGATATATGGCTCGCAGCCCGCTGTTCATTCAGTCCTGAGACCATGCAAAAAATCGAAGGTTACCCATATAAAGGAAAAGGTATTGCCGGAGAACAAGCATTCATCTCAAATATCTTCAAACAGATAGAAATACTCGAAGAGGAGTTCAATATGCCCGGCTCCAATGCCGAATATTGCCGCAAGAACATCATACTGCAAGCAAATGCGCTACTGCTCTACGCACAACACGCACAAGAATTTTCAAGCAATGAACAAGTGAAAAAAGAGGTAGGACTCGAAGATAAGGAAAAAACATTTCTTCAGTTCCGCGACCTCATTACCAAACACTTTAGAACAGAGCGCTCAGTGCAATATTATGCCGACAAGCTCTCACTGACCACACGCAGCCTCAACTCCGTATGTCAGAAAGCAACCGGACAAAATGCCAAGAACATAATCGACCACTACACAATAGTAGAGCTGCAGGTAGCCCTCATGTACACCCACAAGACATATCAGGAACTTGTAGGAGAATACCACTTCCCCGACCAATCATACCTTAACAGGTACTTCAAACGCCACACAGGCTACTCGCTATCCGAATTCCGCTCAAAAAGAGCACTTGCAGCAACCGTCTGACCACCCAAAGAGGGTTTCTACCGTAAAAAATAGGGAATTTCCCCAATAAAATAGGGAAATTCCCCCTTTTTATTTCATAATAAGATATTATCTTCGCAACATAAAGAATAGCAACCATAAAAAAAAGAAAGACATATGAAACAGATTATATTATTTATGATGATGCTCGCACTTCCGATAGGAATCACAGCACAGGTCGATGATTTGTACTATGTCCCCACAAAGAAAAAAGCGAAGAAGGAGACAAAGTCAGCCATCGGCGAGGCACGTCCCACGATTGTCGAACCGGCAACCGCAACAAGTGGCACCCAAGTAACACGCATAACCACCAACGGCAGCGACAACCGCATAGTCAACGGCAGGAACGAGGATGAATACAACCGTCGCACACTCCCGTCTGAAGATTACGCATACGAAGCGGACACCACATACACCGAGGAGACATCCACACAATCGGACTACACCTATTCCACCCGCATTGTACGTTTCCACAGCCCCCGCCGCTCGACTATCGTCAGCAGTCCGCTATACTGGAATGTAGTATACGAAGCGGAACTTGACAACTGGACGATATACGACGACGGTGTATATTGGGACATATACCCCGAATACAGTTACACTACATACTACTCAACCCCATGGTACTACCACTCATGGCCCATCAATTGGCACATGGGATTCAGTTGGGGATTCTACGGATGGCATCACCAACCATGGTACTGGACATACAACCCGTGGTATTGGGGTTATCCTTGTGAATGGTACTCATTCGGTTGGGGGCTCCATCATCACCACCACCACGGACTCAGCGGACACGGGCACGGCTGGTTCCGACCCTCACA
>JAFYLO010000009.1 GCA_017557045.1 Bacteroidaceae bacterium
AAACGAGCGCAATGTAAGCTTGCTTACAATTGCAATGCGAGTGCAGCCTATCTTATTAAAATAAAATTCAAACAGCTTCTAAGTCTCGCAGATGAAAATGTTGTGTATGCTAATGGGAATGTCAGAATCTGTAGCTTTTGAGCTTCTCCTGAAGAATTGTGCGTGCAGTGTGTATGCGTCTTTTTATTGTTCCGATGGGTAGTGAGATTCTTTCTGCTATTTCAGTGTACTTGTATCCGCCGAGGTACATCGTGAATGTGTCTCTGTATTCTTCGGGGAGGGTGGCTACGTAGCTCATTATTTCGTTTGCTTCACAGGTGGTATCAAGATAGCCTGTTTCTTCCATCGTGGATTCTTCGTACTCTTCGTTGCAGAGAGAGTCCAAACAGATGAATGCGCTGTGTTCTTTATTGTATTCACTGATGTAAATGTTATACATTATTTTGTACACCCAGCCTATGAAGTTCTTGTCGACTTTGTAATTGCTGATGTTTGAAAGAACTTTCAGTGTGGCATCCTGCATGAGGTCTTCTGCCAGTTCGCTGTTCATTGTCAGCGACAGTGCATGATGCTTGAGCTGCGGGATGGCTTTAATGAGTTCTTTGTTCAACAGGTCGTTTTGCATGGTAACTATTGATGGGGGTGTTTAAACAGCTTCTCAATAAAATTCAAACAGCTTCTTAGTCGAATAGGGTGGCGCTGTTTTCTGTCATCTGCTCCTTTTTTCGTTTTGCTATCTTCTTTTTGGAATAGGGAAGGGGATGCGGCTCTTCGTTCTTCTCTTCGGAAAAGTCGAATCCCGATGGGCTTTGGAAAACGCGAAGCCCGAAACGGGGCAGTATGGCGAATATATGCTCGAATACTTCTGCTTGCAGTTTTTCGTATAGTATCCATTCGGTGCGTGCCGAGAAGAAATACAGCTCCAATGGCAGACCTTGCGGAGTAGGTTGCAACTGGCGCACCATCAGTATCATCTGGCTGTTGACGCGTGGGTGGTTACGCAGATAGTTTTCGAGGTAGTTGCGGAAAACGAAGAGGTTTACAAGATTCTCTTTGTCGTATTCTGCACCGTCGAGCCATCCTTCGGCCTTGAAGTGTTCTGTCTGTGCTTCGTCACAGAATGTTATCGAGCGCATATCAAGGTATATTGAGCGTTTTATGCGTCGGCCGCCGTAGTCGAACATTCCTCTCCAGTTCTGGAAAGAGTCGCTGATGAGCATATATGGGGGGATGGTGGTGATGGTCTTGTCCCAGTTCTGTACCTTTACTGTGGTGAGTGTTACTTCAATGACATTTCCATCGGCACCGTATTTGGGCATTGTTATCCAATCGCCCGGGCGTAACATATCGTTTACTGAAAGTTGCACGCCTGCAACAAGTCCCATGATTGTGTCTTTGAATACCAACATCAGTATGGCTGCCGATGCTCCGAAGCCGGCTATGACGTTCATGGGATCCTTGTCGACTATTTCACTTATTATGATGATTACACCAATACATACTGCTACGAGTTTGAGCATCTGGAATACGCCTTGCAAGGCGCGGTTCTTCAGTTTTTCGTGCTCGCTCGACAAAGTGTAGAGCGATGTAAGCAATGAACATACGAATCTTATTGCTACAGCTACTATGTATATCGAACATATTTTTGTCAGGAATTTGCCAAGTGCATCTGCTTCGGCAAGTATGTATGGTGCAAGCAATACAAATATCAGCGGGGGAATAAGCTCGCTGAGGTTGTTAAGCACTTTGTCGTTGAAGAGAGAATCATCCCATGTGCTTTGTGTTTTTCCGGTGATTTTTTTGACTATGGGAATGAGAATCCTGCGACAAATGATTTTTGATAAATACATTATAATCAACAGGATGGTCAGTGCTACAATCCAATGTAAGTATGGCCTTGCGGCACTGTTTATTCCCATATAGCTGAATATGGAATCTATGTAATGGTTCATGTTGTTGTTATCTTTTATAGTGGTGTTCTCCTTTGCAAATATAATGCATGGATTGTTATTTTTCAAGTTTGTTACCGCTTTTTGCATCCGGAGTTTCCGGTGCTGCTTGTAGAACCAAATTGCAGGTAGCGTTGTTTTCTTAAGAAATACTGGTTTTATGGAATGGTTTTTTGATACTTTGCGCTCTCATCCGGAGATTGCTGTTTTTCTTACGCTTGGGGTTGGTATGCTCATCGGGCGTATTCGTGTGAAAGGATTCAGTTTAGGAGCTGTGACAAGTGTGTTGCTGGTCGGTGTGCTTGTGGGGCAGTTGAAGATTCCGATTGGTAGTACCTTGAAGCCTGTGGCATTCCTGTTGTTTCTCTTTGCAATCGGATACAAGGTGGGGCCACAGTTTTTCCGCGGATTGAAGAAGGATGGGCTTCCACAGGTGCTTTTTGCTGTTGTGATGTGTCTGTTTATTCTTATAGTTACATGGGTTACTGCGCTTGTGATGGGATACAATATAGGTGAGGCAGCAGGTTTGTTGTCGGGTGCACAGACTATCAGTGCTGTGATTGGTGTGGCCGGTGATACTATCAGCGGACTTCAGTTGTCGCAGGAGCAGAAAGAGAATTTCATAAATATAATCCCTGTGGCATACGCGGTTACTTATATATATGGTACGGCAGGTTCGGCATGGATAGTTTCGCGCATCGGGCCACGCATTATGGGTGGTCTTGACAAGGTGAAGGCTGCCTGCCGCGAACTTGAGAGCAAGATGGGGCATAATGTCGGCGATGAGCCTGATGTGTCAAGCGCTGAGTATCCTGTGGTGTTCCGTGCCTACAAAGTTACAAATGGCTGGTTCGAGGAGGGACACAATGTAGGTGAACTTGAAAAATTGTTCGATTCTCAGGGTAAGCGTCTATTTGTGGAGCGTGTGCGTAAAGGTACGCAGATTGTGGAGGATATTCTTCCCGATACTCCTTTGGCGCCTGGCGACGAGGTTGTGCTTTCGGGCAGACGCGAGTATGCTATTGGCGAGGAGGATTGGATTGGTGCCGAAGTGGATGATGAGTCTTTGCTCGATTTCCCTGTAATGCAGTTGAAGGTGCTTGTCGTGGGTGGCAAGCGAAAAAAGGATGCTTATTCATGCGACGGCAAGAGTGTGGCCCAGTTGCGTGCCGAGCGCTTTATGCATGGTGTGAGCATACGTTCAATCATGCGTATGGGTGTGGAGATTCCTGTTTTTCCGGCTACTGTAATAAATGCGGGCGACACGTTGGAACTTGTAGGCAAAAAGTTTGATGTTATGCCTGCTGCCAAGGCTATCGGTTATCCCGATCCTGCCACGAATACTACTGATATGGTTTTCCTTACGCTTGGTATTGTGCTTGGCTGTCTGATTGGTGTGCTCACTTTGCATATTGGTGGTGTTCCGCTCAGTCTGAGCACCAGTGGTGGTGCGCTTATTGCAGGCCTTGTGTTCGGATGGTGGCATTCGCGTCGTCCTACTATGGGTGCTATTCCCGAAGCGGCTCTGCTGGTATTCAATAATATGGGACTGAATATCTTTATTGCAATTGTGGGAATAACGGCCGGTCCGGGTTTTGTTGAGGGTTTCCGCGAGGTTGGTCTTTCGCTTTTCATTGCGGGTGCTGTTGCCACTTCTCTGCCGTTGTTGTTCGGGCTTTATATTGCCCGTTACTGGTTCAAGTTCCATCCTGCGATTGCTTTGGGGTGCTGTTGCGGTGCGCGTACCACAACTGCTGCCATAGGTGCTGTGCAGGAGGCGATAGGCAGTTCTACGCCTACTCTCGGATACACAGTAACGTATGCTGTCGGAAATACGCTGCTCATATTATGGGGAGTGGCTATCGTATTACTTATTCACTAATATATGTTGTTATGGAGAAATTGCTTAAAGACAAGAGTGAGGTCCCTTCTTTTGGTAGGGAGATGGAGAAAATAAGCCCTTTTGAGTTGAAAAACCGCTTGATTGAGCTTGCCGATGAGAGAATTAAAAAGTCGATGCAGACGATGCTTAATGCAGGCAGGGGTAATCCGAACTGGATTGCTACGCAGCCGCGCGAGGCTTTCTTTATCTTAGGAAAGTTCGGACTTGAGGAGTGTCGCCGCGTTCTCGACAGAGAGGATGGCATTGCCGGTATTCCGCAGAAGGAGGGTATTGCCAAGCGTTTCGAACAGTTTTTGAAAGTAAACAAGAGCACCCCCGGATGCACACTGCTTGCCGACTGCTATCGTTATATGATTGACGAGCACAGAGTCGATGCAGATGAGCTTGTGCATGAGTGGGCAGAGTGTGTGATTGGCGACCAGTATCCTGTACCCGACCGCATACTGAAGTTTACCGAAATTGCCGTACGCGATTATCTTGCTCAGGAGTTGTGCGGAGGACGTCCGCCGCAGGGCGATTTTGACCTTTTTGCCACAGAGGGAGGCACGGCTGCAATGTGTTACATATTTGACAGCCTCGAACAGAACTTTCTGCTTGGCAAGGGCGACAATGTGGCGCTTATGACTCCGGTGTTCACTCCTTATATAGAGATTCCCGAACTTGAGAGATTCAGCTTCAAGGTTACTGAAATCCCTGCCGACCGCATGAGTGGCGATGGCTTGCATCTGTGGCAGTACAGCGAGAAGGCGCTCAGCAAGCTGCGCGACCCTTCGTACAAGGCGCTATTTGTGGTGAACCCCAGTAATCCGCCCAGCTATATGATGGATGAAAAGAGTATTGACCTGCTTGTGGATATTGTTACACGTTGGAATCCCAATCTGATGATTGTTACGGATGATGTATATGCAACTTTTGTGCCCGGCTTCCAGTCGCTCATGGCGCGTCTTCCGCATAATACCATCGGTGTTTATTCCTTCTCGAAATATTTCGGAGCTACGGGGTGGCGCTTGGCTGTGGCTGCCTTGCACCGCGACAATATTTTCGACACTCTGCTTACCCGTCTGCCGCGTAAGCGTAAGGGTGAATTGCAGAAGCGTTACGGCAGCATAAGAGCCGATGTTGAGAATATGCGTTTCATCGACCGCATGGTTGCCGACAGTCGTATGGTGGCTCTCAACCATACGAGCGGCCTTTCGTTGCCACAGCAGTTGCAGATGAGTCTGTTTGCGCTCTATTCGGTAATAGACAGCCGTTCCGAAGATAAATTCCGTCAGGGTATGCTCGGAATTATTAAGTCGCGCCTGAATACTCTTTGGGAGAGTATGGGCTTTACTTTGCCTGCCGACAGCACTCGTGCAGGGTATTATTCTGAAATTGACCTGCTTGTGTGGGCCAAGAAGTTCTACGGCGAGGATTTTGTCGATTACCTTAAATTCAATTACAGCCCGCTTGATATTGTCTTCCGACTTGCGACTGAAACTTCTCTTGTGGTCCTTAACGGCGGAGGTTTCGATGGTCCGGAGTGGAGTATACGCGTGTCGCTTGCCAATCTCGACGAGAAGGATTATGCTACAATCGGAAAGTGTATCCGCGGTGTGCTGGAGACTTATGCCGAAAAGTGGAAGAATGCTCTTCCTGTAGAGGTGTAGTTGTTTGTTGATGTGTGGTATTTGCAGTCCCGGCTTTACGTGTTTGCGTTAAAGTCGGGACAAATGTTTTTTCAGAAGCCGAAATGAGCGTCGTAAATATACACGATTTTTCAATAAAATTTAAATTGATATTTCTGTGCTGATTTTATTCGCAATTACGCGTTAAATTTATTATTTTTGCATTTTGGTTGATAGTCCAAATGTAAAATGATATATAAATACGACAATAAGGATATATTTGTGGAGGTTTCCGGCGAGGGTGAAGCGGTGCTTTTGCTGCATGGCTGGGGATGCACACACGATATTTTTGCTCCGTTGGCCAAGTTGCTGTCCGGGCAGTATAAGGTTTACTCTTTCGATTTTCCCGGCTTCGGTGTCTCTCAGGAACCTGATGCCGTTTGGGGGGTGGAGGAGTACACCCGCATGGTTGAAAGATTCGTTGCCGAGAATAAGATAGAAAATCCTTCATTGGTGGGACACTCCTTCGGTGGTCGTGTCTCGCTGCTTTACTCTTCGCGCAACAAGGTTGCCAGAGTGGTGCTTGTGGATGCTGCCGACATCAAGCCCAAACGCTCGTGGAAATATTACTACAAGGTTTACACTTACAAATGTGCCCGATGGCTCTGTACTGCGTTTCTGCCGAAGGAGAAGGCTGAGAGCCTGATGAACAAGTTTCGCAAGAACAGCGGTTCGTCGGACTACAATAATGCTTCGCCCATGATGCGCCGCATACTTTCTAAGGTGGTGAACGAGGACCTGAAGCATGTAATGCCGCTGATTGATGCTCCGGTGTTGCTATTTTGGGGTAATCTTGACACTGCCACTCCTCTCGACGATGCTAAGTATATGGAAAAACACATAAAGGATGCGGGTCTTGTGGTTGCGCATGGGACGGGACACTTCTCGTTCCTCGAAAATCCTGGACTCTTTGCTTCGGTAATGAAAAATTTCTTCAAAATAAGTTAGTAAGTAATCAACTATTTCTCAAAAATGGATATTTTCTCGATAATATATACTGTCGTATGCCTGCTGTGCATGCCTACAACACTGCGATACGATTTGCAGATGTTCCAGTTGAGTTCTTATCGTTACAGCCGTTATTTCCGTTGGTGGTTCCCAGCGAACATACTCACTCACCGCAAGTGGTGGATGATAATGGTTGCTCTCTGTCTGCTAAATAAATGGCTTGTGATTGTAGCTGCTGTGGTCGTTGCAGTAAGCATATACAAGGAGCTTACCGAAAAATACAAGACTCCAATTGTCTTTACAATGCGTGTGAAAAGGCTGTGCGCTACCACTGCTGCCATTGTGGCTGCAATAATGCTTGCTACTGCTATTGCTGCAGGTGTAAGCTATTTGCCGATAGCTGCTGTTGCCACATTGCTGTTATCGAATTTTGTGGTGCTGCTTGCGAATATAATAAATACTCCTATCGAAAAGAGCATTACACGCTGGTATTACAATGATGCGAAGCGTATAATAGAGTCGCACAAGGAACTTATAATAATCGGTATCACCGGCAGCTTCGGAAAAACAAGTACGAAGAATTATCTTGCGCAGGTTCTCTCCGAGAAGTATAATGTGCTTGTAACACCCGGTAACTTCAATACCCTGCTTGGAGTAGTGCGCACCATACGCGAACAGTTGCGTCCCTATCATCAGGTGTTCATTGTGGAGATGGGCGCAAAGCAACAGGGCGACATCAAGGAGATATGCGACCTTGTGCATCCCCGTATAGGTATTCTTACTGCCGTTGGCGAAATGCATCTTGAAACATTCAAGAGTTTCGAGAATATTCAGAAGACAAAATTCGAACTTATCGACTCGCTTCCCACAGACGGAACTGCTGTACTCAACTTCGACTCTGCCGGTATACGCGAATATAATGGCAGTAAGTCCGATTGCGAAACAATCACATACAGCGTGGAGACTCAGGAAGTGAAACTGCGTGCCGAAGAGGTGAAATATGACGCATCGGGTGTGTCGTTCACCATCAAGAACGGCTCAGGCGAAGAGGTTTACGACAGCAAACTGCTCGGTTCGGGCAATCTGTTGAACATACTCGCTTCGATAGCTGTAGCAGAAAAACTCGGAGTGCCTGTGCAGAAGCAGAAGAGTGCGATTGCGCGTCTGCGTCCGGTAGAGCACCGTCTCTCAATGCGTCGTGCAAATGGAATAACAGTGCTCGACGATGCATATAATTCCAACCCTACGGGTGCCGCTATGGCTGTTGAGGTGCTCCGTAATTTCAGTGTGGGCGAAGCGAACAAACGCATAATAATTACTCCGGGTTTTGTGGAGATGGGTGAAAGACAATATGCAGCCAATAAGAATCTCGGTCGTCAGATAGCCATAGGATGCGATTATGCAATTGTGGTGAACGTCACTAACCGCGAGGCAATAAAGAGCGGAATAGAGGAGGGCGGAATGTCTGCCGACAGGGTATATCTTGCAGCGGATCTCAACGATGCCCATGCCCATCTTGCAACAATATTGAAGGTCGGCGATGTAGTGCTGTACGAAAATGACCTTCCCGATAATTTCAAGTAAACTCAAAAAAAACATATATAAACGATGAAGACAAATGTAGGTGTAGTTTTTGGCGGACGTTCCGTTGAAAATGAGATATCAGTGGTAACAGCGAATCAGATGATGCACGCTATGGACCCCGAAAAGTATAACATTATTCCTATCTATATAACCAAAAGCGGCAAGTGGTATAGCGGAGAAGCCCTCAAGAATGTGGACAACTACCGCGATACAAAGTCGCTTCTCGCACAGTGCGAGGAGGTGTATGTGCGCCCCGTTTATGGCGACACAAACCTTTACCGTTGCAATAAAGGTTTTTTTCAAAAGGCGGTGCTTGCCAAACTCGATGTTGTTGTGCCCGCATTGCATGGTACTAACTGCGAGGATGGTACATTCCAGGGTGTGATGGAGTTTGCAGGCATTCCCTATGCAGGTTGCAACACTCTTGCTTCGGCCAACGGTATGGACAAGATAACCATGAAGATGATACTCAAGGAGTGTGGTATTCCTGTGATTGACTATTGCTGGTTCTCGGATAAGGAGTGGTTCGACCGTCAGGAAAAGGTTGTTGAAAATATCGAAGGTAAACTCGGTTACCCTGTAATTGTGAAACCTGCCAACCTCGGTTCAAGTGTAGGCATCAAGGCTGCACATAATAAGGAAGAACTTCTGGATGCCATCGAAAATGCGATACAGTTTACCAACCGCATTATAATTGAAAAGTATGTGCAGAAACTTAAAGAGGTGAACTGCGCGGTGCTTGGAAACTACTACGACTGTCAGGCATCAGTGTGTGAGGTCCCTGTGCGCAGTGGCGAAATTCTCTCCTATCAGGACAAGTATATGAACGGTGGCAGCAAGAAGTCGCAGGGTATGCAGTCAACGGTTCGCGAGATTCCCGCCAACCTCCCCGAAGCAACCACCACATTCATCCAGAATGCAGCATGTGAGACATTCCGCGCTCTCTCTTGCGACGGTGTATCGCGCATCGACTTTATCATAGACGAGGCTACCGACGAGATTTTTGTAAACGAAATCAACACCATTCCCGGTTCGCTCTCATTCTACTTGTGGGAGTACAGCCGGATAAACTTCAGCGCACTTGTGGACAAACTGATAGAAATTGCCATACGCCGCCAGCAGGATGCCAATAAAAAGGTAGTGAACTACGGCGACAACATCTTCTCAGGCAAAGCTGTGCAAGGTGCAAAGATGGGTGGCAAGATGGGTGGTAAACTTGGCAAATAATGCAAAAAGGAATAGAGATATTCACCCCCGACGAAAATGAGAGTACGGGAATAGAGTACTCCGACAATCGTGTCTCGGCAGGCTTTCCATCGCCTGCCGAGCACACTTCTACCGTAAAGCTCGACCTTAACAAAGAGCTTATAAAGAATCCTGCTTCTACATTCTATGCCCGTGTAAAGGGTGTATCCATGATTGATGCCGGCATAGACGACGGCGACCTTATAGTCATCGACAAAAGCATTGAGCCTTACAACGGTTGCCTTGCCGTCTGCTACATTGATGGCGAATTTACCGTCAAACGCTTCGAGAAACATAAGGATTATTGTCTGCTTGTGCCGGCAAATACAGAGTACAACCCCATAAAGATTACTTCGGAAAATGAATTTGTTATTTGGGGTGTGGTTACTTATGTGATTAAAAAGGTGTAATAAGAGCACTACGGAAAAATTTATCCCAAACAGATGTTCGGACTCTGCGACTGCAACAATTTCTTCGTTTCGTGTGAGAGGGTATTCAACCCATCGCTCAACGGTCGTCCCGTCGTTGTACTCAGTAACAACGACGGCTGTGTAGTGTCGCGCAGTAACGAGGCGAAGGCCATCGGAATAAAGATGGGAGAGCCGCTTTTTCAGATACAGAATCTTGTGAAGCTCCACGATGTAGCAGTCTTTTCGGCCAACTACCATCTCTACGGGGATATGTCGCAAAGGGTGATGGAGACTCTGAAGGCTCATGTACCCTTCATAGAGATATATTCGATAGACGAGGCTTTTCTCGACCTTAGCGGATATCCAATCGAGCGTCTCGGAGAGTTCGGCAGGGAACTTTCGCGTATCGTAAGGCGCAATACAGGAATCCCGGTAAGCATAGGAATCTCTCCGACAAAAACACTTGCAAAGATTGCGAGCAAATTGTGCAAGAAATACCCCAAACTGCAAGGTGCGTGCCTAATGTACCGCGACGAGGATATTGCAAAAGTTCTCTCCACATATCCGATAGAAGATGTGTGGGGCATTGGGCGCAAGCACACGAAACGCCTTTATGCAGCCGGAGTTCCTACTGCAGCAAAACTATGCGAAAAGAGCGAGGAGTGGGTAAAGAATATGCTCAGTATAACGGGTGTGCGTACGTGGCTCGAACTGCGTGGTATGCCTTCGATAGAGTTCAGTCATCAGATAGCCGACAAACAGACAATCACAGTCTCGCGCTCGTTTGCAACTGAAATTTACAACATGGAGGAGTTGCGCGAGACAATCTCGACATTTGCAGCAATGGCTGCCGAAAAGCTCAGACGACAGCACTCTGTCGCAGGCGAGCTACAGGTCTTTATACTTACTAACCGCCACCGCGACGATCGTCCGCAGCACCGCGAGGGAAGAATATTCCGCTTCGAGACATCTACTTGCAGCACAATAGAGATAACTAAGGCTGCGACGGATATACTGAAAGGGCTTTACCGTCAGGGCTTCGGGTATAAAAAGAGTGGTGTTACACTCAGTGATATTACTCCCGACTCAGCAGTGCAACATTCGCTTTTCGACACTGTCGACCATTCGAAGCATAAACTGCTGATGCAGGCAATGGACAATATAAATTCCACTATAGGCAGGGACTCTGTGAGGATTGTTTCGCAGGGGACAATTGATGATCATGTCAACC
>JAFYLO010000096.1 GCA_017557045.1 Bacteroidaceae bacterium
AACTCCCTCCCCCTTCGGGTACTCCCTCTTATCCAAGAGGGAGAGTTTTATTGATTAAAATTCAATAGTTTAAAGAGTTAAAACTATTCTTTTAGGTATAATATCGCATAATCATATAATATTTTTGTTAGACAATAGTAATTGTTTAATTTCACATCGTGTGCAATTTATTTTCAAGAGTAACCTCAAAGATAATAACAAGCGAGAGAAAGTTCTTATAAACGAGTGAATAAAAGTTTACTTTTATTTACAACGAGTGAAATAGAACTTCGGCGAAGCCAAAAACATGAAGTTTACTTCAATGTTTTTTACAGCGAGCGCAGTATATCTTAGAGATATATCTCAAAGATAGTAATTTCAACTACCAATCACATAACCTCTGCCAATTTTTCGGCAAGTTCGTTTCCTCGCAGTTTCACAGCGATAATCTTGCCGGTGGAGCAATCTATGAGATAATTTGAAGGAACGCCGCGCACACCATATTTTTCTGTAGCTTCTCGACCTTCGCGCAACACATTCACCCACTGCATACCCTTCTCCTTTACAGTCGACACCCAAGCGTCTCTATCGTCGTCCAACGACACAGCAAAAATCTCAAAGCCCTTATCCTTGTACTTATCGTAGGCTTCGAGCAGGAAGGGCACCTCGCCCATGCAGGGAGCGCACCACGTTGCCCAAAATTCCAAAAGCACAAATCTGTTCTTTGCGACAACATCGGCAAGCTGCACTTCGGTGCTGTCGGCCATACGGCCGCTCACATTCTTGTAATTGTTGCCCGGTAGCACGCTCTTTGCCTGCTCCTCTGCACGCGCATTATCTTCAAGCCACTTTATAGTCTCTTCCTTAAGGTCGGCATACAGCGTGGGATTTCCGGCCGAGAGTATATCACATAATTCCAACACCATCTCCTTAGGTAAAAGCCTGTGGTACCTCTCGAACAGAAAAATTCCCAATTCATTGTCAGCGTTCTTCTTAACGTATGAGGAAATAAGCGCACAACGCTGTTCGTCTGCCTCATTGAAGGATAGAGATGTATTCTTATTGATAACATTATATTCGGTAAAGAAACGTGTCATTCCATCGTTGAGCGGTGTACCCGTCGCTGTGCGTTGGCCCACATTCTCTTCATCGTAATCGCCGACCACAATATTACCCGGTTCAACGATTATTTCCAGAGTTATAGCTCCATCGGAATCCTCAGTGGAATTCATAATTCCCAACTTCGCCCAATGGGGCTTGGGGGCGTCACCTTTGAAGATAAACGAATTATTCTTTACCACCGTTGAGTCTATTACCGCTTCGCCGTTGATTTTACGCACAAAATAAGCTTTATACCCATCGGCAAAATCCGTGGATTTGCCTTTAATCGTAAATTCCGTTCCTGTGCATTCTGTAAGCATCAGCAATGCCATCGTTGCATAAAAAAATGTCTGTTTCATATTGTCTATTTTATATATTCCTTTATTGTTTTCCATAAAAGTCCTTTGCCGTAACCGACCCACATTGTCAGCACCTTACCGTCAGGCGCAATAAGCACATAGTGCGGAATACCACTGACATTGTAACGAGCCTGTAAGCCCGTATTCCCTTTGACAAGTTCGTTCCACTGATGGCCGGCAAGCCCCTTTTCGCGCACATATTTTATCCACACCTCCTTTGGGTCGATTGATAGGCTCACCACACTCAGACGGTCGGCGTATGCAGCGGCAATCTCCTCAACTTCGGGGATTGACTCAACGCAAGGGCCGCACCCTATGCTCCAAAAATCAAGCAAGATGTAACGGCCGGAAAATTCCGACAGATGGTGCTCGCGCCCATCAATATCGTAAAGCGTTGCATCGGCCATGCTGTCGCCGACTGCCACTCCCCTTTTCGGATAGAGGAATCCGTAAGCCAAGCGCCCCTGCTCCGATTGGCGCGATTCTTCGGGGAGCGACTCATAGAGTGCCTTTAGTTCCTTGGCAAACGGCATCCACTTGGGCGACAATTTTGCCATCTTTGCATAATCGACAAATGTCTCCATCCACACGCGCGAGCGGGGCATCGTTGCCATGCACTCAATTCTGGCCTTATACACCTGCATGAGCAAAGGGAAACTTTTCTCTTGCGATGAATCTATCTTTTTCCGCAACCTGTTGCCAACAACCGTATCGTTGCGATGTTTCATAAATTCCTTCATAGCATCTGTTTCTTCGGCTAAAAGAGTTTCACACTGCCGAAGAACATCCATCGCGCAGGCCTGCAACATATTTTCGTCGCGCTGCTCATCGAGGTTGCTGTTCACAATCCATGTGGAGAGCAGTCTATCTTCGCCCTTTATGGTTATATACTCTCCCGGTGCAGCCCATACAGGCAGTGTGCAGGTTGAAAATCCGTCAGCCTTGACCAACAGAAAAAGTTTCTTCACCGCTGAGATTGTATCAGCGAATGAAAAGTGTCCGCCAATGGCTGTATCTGCGGCTATCGTGGAATAAAGTCCACCGTTCAGCACACACAGTTTCATAGCCACGATATCGGGGATATTCTCCACGCGCCCCTCTATCAAGAATTTATCGGCATCCACCTTCGGCGAACAACCTGCAAGCATCAGTGCCGCAAGGATTGTAAATATCGCAATCTGTTTCATATTGTCTATTTTGCGATTGTATAATAATACTCATTGTTCACTCCTGCAACATCCAACAGCAATATATTCTCCTTGCTGTTGTTGTGCAATTCTACGGTAATACAACCATCGTCGCCCACTGTGGCATTGGGAGTCCACAGCAGTGTGCGGCGGTAGTCCTTTGTCTGTTCGTCGGGCTTGTTATTTGTGTAGTCGGGCGAATAGAACTGTTTGCTTCTGTTGTACCCCTGAATGCGGGTGTATCGACGGGTAGTCTTTACGGCAAGTTCGGGGATTATTCCCTCAGTTACTTTATCTTCCTCTTTATTGGGGATGAAGCAGGCAACGTAGTTGGGGTTTTTAGGATACCCACGGAGCATTTGGTTCCTGAAGAGCATATAACCGGGGTAACCGTCTATCTGCTTGTCGTCCTGCGGATATATGGAACTGCGGAGCAAAAAGCCATAATAGAATGGGCGGTACATTCCTTTGCGCAAATAGGAACTGCGGCTGATGCTGCTTCTGCTGTTGCCGCCCTGCCCGTCCGATACTACATTCTCTGCACTGCTGTTCACAAACTTTTTCAGTGTATTTTCGTCGTTCCTTATTACAATTTCCTTAAAATTCATCATTGCCACAGGGTCTTTACCCTTTAAATACTCCTCATCCTCTACCGGTGGCACATCATTATTATATTCCCCTTTTACCACCATCAGCTTCACCCAATATGCCCAATTGTAGTTGTAGCGCCAAAATGCACTCTGCAACACGTCGAACGCCGTAAGTACATTCTTGTAAGCATGCTGGCGCGGGCCCTCCCAATAGTCGGCGCGCCATGTGCCTGTCGATGGAGAGCGCACTTCACACGAATAATTGTCGGAACGGTAATTAAATTCTGCATCATACACATAGGTCATAATATGCCAAGCATTTGAGTCATTTTCAGCTCTTTCGAGGATGTCGCTTACATCGTTCACCTTGTAAGAAATCCAGTTGTCATTGGGGGTGTAAATGTAGCTTACATCCTGTGCATACTCCCATTCGTCCATAAAGTCGAGACGAATCTCGCTCTTTGGCGGGCGGGTGGCACGGCCTCTGTACTTCTTTGCCGTAACATCTATGGCATCAAGTTCGTTTGCTTCGTCGAGCAAAGTGGTCGCAGCATTTGTACCTTTCTTATACTCGATGCTGCTGCCGGGATTGCGTTGCCAATAGTCGAACAGTCGGAATTTGGGCGAAAAATATTTATCTAAAGAAAATTTAAAAATACTGTCCTTATCCTGTACCTGATTGAAGTTGAGCGCAGGAGTAAGTGAGGCATATTTCTTGCCATAGAAGTCCTCTATTTCCAGAAGGAATTTTCCCTCCTCGCCGGTAACAAAATCGTAGTTTGAGATTACACTGTCCTTGTATGCGATGTCGAAGCGCACATCTACCCCCTTGAGCGGGATTATTTTGAACGTGCCCAATTTGCCGAGTTTCTTTATAGGCTGCTTTTTCATAAAGTAGCCCTTCACTTGTATGCCTTTCTCTATCGGGTGCTTGATGGAGAATGTACTATCAGTGCCTGAGAGCATGCTCCAGTCGTAGGCCGTCCAGCCGTGGGTGAGCATCAGAAGGTCGAGGTTGTTGCGGGTGTTCTCACTGTCGTCGACAAAGTATTGCGAAGCGTCGGGAATGTATCCTTTAAGCTCCGAGGAGAGCAGCATCTCAGTGTAGATGTTGTTGGAGTAGCTTGTGAGGATGCTGTTTTCTTCGCCTGTTACGGCTACCGAATAGCTGCCATTTTTGGGCAGGGGCGTGCCATCCTCGCTACTGATTTTCACTGTCAGTTTACGGTAGGGTTTGAAAAAAGTCTTCTCCTCGGTGGAAAGGCCGTTAATTTCGGCTTTCAGCTTGACGGGGACAAGGTCGCCCTGCTGCGGCGCAGAGTGTTTCACAAAGAACATTCGCTCGCACAGAGGAGTGCCGTCGGCAGTGAGCAGCAGACAGCGGTTCACCCCCTCGCACAATTTGTCGCGGTGCATGGCAAGGCTGCTTACACTCTTTTTGTAGATATATGCACGGTTGCGGTTGAGAATTACAAGGCCGGTCGTTTGCGTGGAAAGATTGCTTGTTACCGCGAAGCGCACACTGTCGCCATCGTACCTTACGGCTATCGTCGCACCGCTGTTCTCTATTGCTGGAAGTTCGAATTTATGTTCTTTCTTGCCCTGCCTGACTTCGGCGCGGTATTTTACATCGGCTTGCGGGGTAAACACAAAGTACCCTTTGCCATTATGAGTAGCAGTGGTTGCAAGCAGAGGTCTTTTGTCTGCATACACAAGTATCGTGTCATTGAGAGGCTTTCCGCCCTTGTCGCGCAGTTCAAAGGCTACTTTTGTTTCGATGCCTGCGACAAGATGCCCTCCTTCGGGGTAGAATGTGAGCGTCGGCTCTTTACCCTCTTGCGTCACCCACTCGCCATGATAGAGGAATCCACGCTTGCGGTCGAGAAGGTTGCGGAAATCGTAGTTGTCGCCGTTCACTTTGTCGTAAACGGGAAACACGCGACTGAACACCGCATCGTCGCCCCAGTTGAGCATATAGCGCGTGTAGGCGCGCACCTCATAATAGCCTGACAGCAACGATGGCTTAAGCTCAAATTCGCCGTGGCAACAGCCCTTTTCATCGAGCTTATACTTTTTCGTTTCAACCACATAACCCTCGGGGGCGCAAAGTTCCACATAGAGCACTTTACTCTGTGGCGCAGACACACTGTTTGTACCGTTGCCGCCCGTGCAGTAGGCCTTGAACCACATTGTCTCGCCAAGATAGTAGCCGCTATTGTCGAAATGCAGATAGACACGCTCCTGCGGCAGAGCGCGGGAGGCAACAAGGCTTTTCAGCACAAGAGTGTCAAGCATGCAACCATCGGCGCTCGCGCAGATGGCAACGAGCAAGAAAAATGCAGTTGCAACAATTCTATTCATATTATGTCTATTTAGAAGCTCTTTAATGTTACATTTCACTTTTTTAAAGACTTCATCATCCTCTCAAAAGCATCGAGGTTGCGCGGGTCGACATTCACATCGAGCACGTTACCTTCGGGCGAAATGAGCTTATAAGTGGGGTACGACGACACCTTCAAGAAGTTCTCTACCGCCGTCTGCTGCGCATAGGGTAGATTGTAGTGTGCCACATTTTCGCCTACCACATTATACTCCTTAATTACATTCTTCCACGTCTCGTTGCTCGAACGGTTGGCAAGATAGAGAAAAACCATATTATAGGGTGCAAGCCTTTCGAACTCCTCTTTGCTCTTGGCAAGGGCAGCCTTACAGGGAGTGCACCATGTACCCCACACATCCACCAATACGTATCGACCACGATAAGGCTCGGTGAGTTTACGCAGTATCTTCTCGCCATCGCTCATATCCTTCACCTTGTCAGACGATTTTATGGAACTGTTATTGAACGATGCGCCCGTCAGGGCAAGATACTTGTCCTGCATAGCCGTCACTATGCTGCGCGCAGCAGGCAATTGCAGATTCTTGTCGGCCCATTCCATAATTTGCTCATTAGCCGGAATGCGATAGCCATATATACATCCGCTTATCACTCCTGCCATATAAATATCCGTCAGCGCCGGCGTTGTTGATACACCGGCGATTGCCCGCCGCGAAAGGTTGAATGTGTTTGTTATCTCATACAACTGTATAATTTCATTATTTTCGGAGTATAAACGAAGTATTGTAGTACCATACTCGGTTCTGTTGAATTCTTCTGCCATTTTATTGACCTCATTTGGTGGTAGCGTGGAGATAAGTTTTCGTACACTGTCAACTACTTCGTCGTATCCTTCAACTATAGAAAGTTCCTTTTTGCTGAGGGTTATTTTCCCGGCATCTGCAAGTTTTTTTATTTTTGCTGCTATGCTGTTACTCTCGCCGGGAATATGGTCTTGCTTGTAGTACATATAGTCTATAAGGAAATAGTTGAAATCGCGGTAGAGGCTGTATGGTGTCTGCTGTAGCATCACATTCCACAGACTGTCGGCATAAAGCATATATTCTGAGGGGAAAGTACCGGTAGCGACATTGTATTTTGCCTGCATAAGCGATCTTCCAGCAGCCGCAAGATAGTATCCTTTCAGATAATCAATGTAGCGCTTCGACAATTTAGGGTGCGACGCTGCTCTTGCATCCAGTTCATCAAGCAGTTTTATTTTTTGGGTTTTCACCTTGCGCATAAAATCCATTGCCTCTTCGGCTGTTGAGTTACTGCGCTCCATGCTTTCGTACAGTTTCTCATAAGGGTGTGCCAGAAGTTCATTCTGAAGGCGCACATTGCTGCCCATAAACAGTCGCTGTCCGGTGGAGAAGTCGTACATGAAGAAGTATGTCTCGCCCGGTTCGAGCACCGTTACTACATTGCTTCTGCGCAAGTCGAGGAACACCTGCGTGGAGTTCAGCAACGGCATTTTCAGTGTAAAGCATCCCAGACTATCCATCTTTGCAGAAAAGATTTCACTATCGAGGCGCATAATTATATTTTCTTTTCCCACACTGAATTCATTGCCAAAGTTGCGCGCCTCATCGGTCATGTTTCTCAGCCAGCCAACGATGGTTACGCTGTCGCCCACGCAGTAACCGTTGTCTTTTATGCCCACACGATTGTCCTTCACTGGGTAGTCGGGCAATGCACGAGAGGTAATGGGGGTACATTTTACAGCCGATGCGCCGTTCACCGAAATACGGCGTGCACCCCTACGCTTTTTGCCGACCACAACGGTCATTTTCTCATTGCCACATTGCGCGGTGAAGGTGTATTTGCCGCCATTCTCATCCTTTGTCAGAATGTCCCACACAGCACAATCATAAACTATATGATTGTCGGTAAATGCAATAAACCATTCGCCGGTGGAGCTGCTCCGCCAATAGGTTCTGAGTTTGTCCGTCAGGTCAATGTCGCATATTTTCCAATCGTCAGCACTATTTCCCTCTATAAAATCGAATTTCTCACAATCCGCAGGTAACGGCTCGAACAGCAACGTAAAGCACGAATCACCATCCTCGGGCATGAAAACCTCTTTTCCCAGTTCAAAATCCTTGCACTCAAGCAATTTGTACTCTTTATCCTGAGCCACAAGATAAGGCGCTGTAGACATCATAATCCAGTGGTTGGGAAAATGGCAGGCACGAATGGAAAGCACTGTTGCAGTATCTGTCAATTCCACCTTTTCAAATGCAAGCATACTTGTGTTCGACGAACCTACAAGCGGAAATTCCACCACTTTGTTGCCTTTCGTGCAGGCTGCAAGCAGCAGTATCGCTGCAAAGGCTATAAATAATTTTGGCTGTCTCATTGTATTTTCATTTACTTATTAATCATCTTTTCAAGTGTCTCCACCATCATGACATGGTTTATAAAGTCGTCGCGCTGGCTATATTTGCCGTCCTTATCCACAACCACATACGACGGAATACCATCAATATCGAACATTTTTTGGGTCAAATAGGACCACTGCTCACTATTTACACGATAATGTATACCCTTTATATTGGGAATCATATCGGAGTATGTTTGTATTGGTGATGTTTCGTTGGCAATATACACCCACACAATATCATCGCCTGCAAGACGACCACTCTTGTGTGGTTCTAACAATTTTATAGCACCACGACAGGGACCGCACCATGTATTCCAGAAATCCACCAGCACCACCTTGCCCTTATGCGGAGCAATGATTGTCTGGAACAGAACTTGAGGAGCAATATCCTCGATGTGTTCCAAATCATTGCTACTGTTGAGAATAGCCTCCCTTGTCCGACGAAGACATTCTTCGCAGATATCTGCATAGAAGGGGTTCTGCCACCCGCGCATTGATTGCAGTTCGACATCGGTAAGTTCGTTTTTAGATGCGCGATCCATAGCCCTATATGCGCCTCCCAAGCAAGCGAGCATTCCGCCGGCGCTATCCGCCTGCATACGCGAGGCGGCAACTGCCATTTTTATGCTACGCTCGTTCAGCAACAACCATGGGTTTTCAATGTCTACACATTCGAACAGACGTTCATAATGTCTTGTCATAATCGCGTAGTTCTTATTATCGGCAGTAGCATCTTTTTCACGCTTGCCTTTGTGCCTGATGTCCACAGTTAAAAAATAGAGGAACTCAAGAAAATAACGCGCCTTGAATATCTCCTTATCCCACTGATGACAAGACTGCGCATCTGCATATTCGCAGATAGCGTTGTAAGATTTTACACATCTGTCAGTAAGTTCATCGGCCGACATCTCGCAACAGAAAATTTCTCTATTAAACAACGAATCGGGCATATCTATTACAACTTCATTCCTATTGTTGAGCACATCATACACACTGCCGTCTGTGAAGTAACCTTTTATACCAAGATCTTTTGATTCCTCATAATTATTCTGCAAATGTTGATTGTTGTAGGCAAGGTTTACATATAAATCCACAGTTTCATCAGGAGCGACAAAACCTCCCCCATAGGTGTGATTACCGTCACTGGTACACACCCACACCATTCCGCTGCCATACAGCATAAATTTCGCAGTTCCCGTTCCCGAAATTGAATCTATCTTGACATTTATACAACGTTGATCCTCAAACACAGAATGTACAAAGAGGTCAACATCAGTCATACATCCCTTGCGGTAGCCCAACAGATGGAGATTGATAGTTGTCTCTCCTAAATCATAAGCATATTCCGGTGCTTGAGCATCGGTGGCCGGCTGCTTTATTAAATTGGCCGGCAAACCTGCGGGGTTGTTTGCATCCCTCTTTCCGGTGAGGTCAATATCATATATTTTCCAATGACCAGCACTCTTACCCTCTATAAAATCGAATTTCTCGCAATCCTCAGGCAACGGCTCGAATAGCAGAGTGAAGCATGAGTCACCATCCTCGGGCATGAAGACCTTTTTTCCTAATTCAAAATCCTTGCACTCAAGCAGTTTGTACTCTTTATTCTGAGCAACAAGATAGGGAGAAGTAGAGATTCTAATCGAATAGTTTGGATAATGGAATGCACGCACCGACAGCACTGTGGCAGTGTCGGTAAGTTCCACTTTCTCAAATACAAGTTTAGTAGTATTAATCGCGCCAACCAGCGGAAATTCCACCACTTTGTTGCCTTTCGTGCAGGATGCAAGCAGCAGTATCGCTGCAACGGCAATAAATAATTTTGTCTGTCTCATTGTATTTTCATTTACTTATTAATCATCTTTTCAAGTGTATCCACCATAATGAAGTGGTTTATAAAGTCGTCGCGCAGGCTGTATTTGCCATCCTTATCCACAACCACATAATCTTCGGGTGCGCAAAGTTCCACATACAGCACTTTGCTTTGCGGCGCGGCAACGTTCGTACCATTGCCACTCACGCAGTAAGCCTTGAACCACATTGTTTCGCCAAAGTAGTAGCCACTATTATCGAAATGCAGGTACACGCGTTCCTGCGGCAATGCGCGACTTGCGACTATGCTTTTCAGCACAAGAGTGTCAAGCATGCAACCATCGGCGCTCGCGCAGATGGCAACGAGCAAGAAAATGCAGTTGTAACAATTCTATTCATATTGTGTCTATTTAGAAGCTCTTTAATGTTACATTTCACTTTTTTAAAGACTTCATCATTCTCTCAAAAGCATCGAGGTCGCGTGGGTCGGCATTCACATCGAGCACATCGCCATCGGGCGAAATGAGCTTATAAGTGGGGTACGACGATACTTTCAGGAAGTTCTCTACCGCCGTCTGCTGCGCATCGGGCAAATTGTAGTGTGCCACATTTTCGCCCACCACATTATACTCATTGATTACATTCTTCCACGACTCGTCGCTCGAACGGTTGGCAAGATAGAGAAAAACCATATTATATGGCGCAAGCCTTTCAAACTCCTCTTTGCTCTTGGCGAGGGCAGCCTTGCAGGGGCCGCACCACGTGCCCCACACATCCACCAGTACGTATCGGCCACGATAAGGCTCGGTGAGTTTACTCAGTATCTTCTCGCCATCGCTCATATCCTTTACCCGGTCAGCCGATTTTATGGAACCGTTATTGAGCGATGCGCCCGTCAGGGCAAGGTACTTATCCTGCATAGCCGTCACCATGCTGCGCGCAGCGGGCAGTTGCAGATTCTTGTCGGCCCATTCCATTATCTGATCGCTCAGAGGGGTGCGGTAATTATTAATATTCTCACATAGTATGCCGGCCATATAAATATCCGTCAGCGTCGGATTAGTGGGTACGCTTGCAATTACACGCACCGAAGCACCACATATACCCTCTAATTGCATAATATCAAGATTGTCGTAGAATAATCTGGAGATCGTGGTAGCATACTCACTTCCATTGAATCTGTTTATAACCTCATTGGACTCTTTTTCGGGCAACGAATCTATAAGATGCCTAATACTATCAAGAACCTCGTCATATTTTTTCACTATTGAAAGTTCCCTTTCGCTTAGCTTTATCTTGCCTTCACTTGCGACCCTCTTTATTGTTGTTGCTATGCTGTTACGTTCGCCGGGCATATGCTCTTTTTTATAGTCCAAATAATCCCTAAGCACAACCCTGTAATCGCTATAAAGGCTGTATGGCGTCTGCTGAAGCATCATGCTCCACAGACTATCGGCATAAACCATATATTCTTCGGGGAAAGTCCCACCTGCAACATAGAATTTTGCTTGCATAAGTGGATATCCTGCATCCACCAGATATAATCCTTTCAGGTAATCAATGTAGCGCTGCGACAATTTAGGGTGCGCCGCCACTCTTGCATCCAGTTCATCCAGCAATTTCTTATACCCGGTCTGTACCTTGCGCATAAAATCCATTGCTTCTTCGGCAGTTGCATTTCTTTTTTGCTGATACTCTTGCAAATATCCGTACGGATGGGCAAGAAGTTCATTCTGAAGGCGTACCTCACTGCCCATAAACAATTTCTGTCCTGTCGAAAAGTCGTACATGAAGAAGTAAGTTTCGCCCGGTTCAAGCACCGTACTTGTTTCGTACCCCATAAGGAACGCTTGCGAAGAGTTCAGCAACGGCATTTTCAGTGTGAAGCGTCCCAAACTATCCATCTTTGCTGAAAAGCTCTCATTCTCGAAGCGCATAATTATATTTCTGGTTCTCACCACAAATTCAGCGCCACTGTTACGTACCTCATCGGTCATGTTTCTCAGCCAGCCAACGATGGTTACGCTGTCGCCCATGCAGTAACCGTTGTCTTTTATACCCACACGATTGTCCTTCACCGGGTAGTCGGGCAATGCACGAGAGGTAATGGGAGTACATTTTACAGCAGATGCGCCGTTCACCGAAATACGGCGTGCGCCCCTACGCTTTTTGCCAACCTCGACAGTCATTTTCTCATTGCCACACTGTGCCGTGAAGGTGTATTTGCCGCCATTCTCCTCCTTTGTCAGAATGTCCCACACAGCACAATCGTAAACTATATGATTGTCGGTAAATGCAATAAACCATTCGCCGGTGGAGGTGCTCCGCCAATAGGTTCTGAGTTTGTCCGTCAGGTCAATGTCGCATATTTTCCAATCATCAGCACTATTTCCCTCTATAAAATCGAATTTCTCGCAATCCTCGGGCAACGGCTCGAACAGCAACGTGAAGCAGGAGTCGCCATCCTCGGGCATGAAGACCTCTTTCCCCAATTCAAAATCCTTGCACCCTATCAGTTTATACTCTTTATCTTGCACCACGAGATGAGGCGCTGTAGACATTTTAATCCAATAGTTTGGATAATGGTGGGCACGCACCGACAACACTGTGGCAGTGTCGGTAAGTTCCACTTTCTCAAATGAAATCATACTTGTGTTCGACGAACCTACAAGCGGGAACTCCACCACTTTGTTGCCTTTCGTGCAGGCAACGAGCAGCAGTATCGCTGCAAGGGCAAGGAATAATTTTATCTGTCTCATTGTATCTGTATGTTTAAGTATATATCTTACATGCTAAACGTATAGTTTTGCTTTTTGTAACATCTGTTCCTATTTTTTATACAGTTTCTCTATTGCCTGTCGCACATCACTTGGCATACTCGGACGCGGTGCCTTATTGTCGGCAATGCTGCCATCGGGAGCGATAAGAATATATGTGGGGAAGCCACGTACTTCGAGGAATTCCTCAACCGCTTTCTGCTGTGATGCCGGCAGACGAAGATTGACGCAATCTTCGCCGTCGAGTCCGAAATGCTTTGTGGCTTTATGCCACAGCTCTTCGGGGGAATTCTTTGCCAGATACATATAGGTAACGGGCAGGTCTTTCAACTCTTCATGCAACTGTGGCAGATGCTCCAGTTCACTGCGGCACGGACCGCACCATGTCCCCCATACGTCTACATAGACGACTCTGCCACGGTAGGGAGCAATAAGTTTTTGGAAAATCTCTTTGCCATCGATAAGGCTGTCAATGGGCGTAGCCTCTATTTTCTCCATTTGTTCATCGGTAAAAGTAGCATATTTACTGTTAACGCTGTCGATATATTGCATCAGTGTGGCAAATGTTTCAGGTGTGAGTTCATTCTGCAAGACCTTTTCGCGCTCAGGTGTCATTTCATACCCACATTCAGACAAGAAATAGCCGGTCTTCATCAGTTGCGACAGTTCTTCGGAGGATTTCAATGAATCTATAGCCATACAGTGCTCTTGAAAGAAATAGAGTTTTTCATCGGTTATTCCATCAGGAAAAGGATCTATAAATCCATTCTGCGCTATATATTCGATACCCATAACATCACGCAAATAGTAATATGCATCACATGGTAGCGGAGCCTGTGGATATAGGAATTCTTCGGTTTTAATTTCGCTGAGGATTTCCAGATATTCATCCGGCAACGTAGTATTTCCTTGCGATAAAAAATCGGAATAATGCCCTTTCAGATTCTGCGTAATATCCATTGCATAGCCGTAACGTGCCATTTGGCGCAACGACTCCACATAGCCGGCGGGAAGGTCGGGATGCGCTGCTGCCAGTGTATCTATTTTATACATATTGTTCTTGTGAATATTCCGTATATGGCTGAGAGCCGCCTGCATCTCCATGTCAAACATACGGCCATGAAAATTGTCTATTTTCAGAGGATGGGCAATCTGCGCATTGTGCGCTTCGGCATTTTCGCCGCTGAATATACAACGGTTGTTAATGTCATCGAGCAGAATCTCTGCTTTTGTTCCGGGACGGCAGAAAAGATTAAGCTCTTTCCACACTACACCCAATATCTTGTTATGGTCCCATATCTGTATATGAAGTGTGCGATTGGCAGGAAGTTCAACACTCCACTTTCCTTCGCTGTCGGTAACGGGATTAAGGGAAACTTGGCCAAATTTCAGATAATCGGGGTAAATAAGCGTAGCTTTCTCCCCTTCGCTCTTGCTTGCCAATTGGAAAGTAACTGTTACACTGTTTGCCTCTTTGTTACGGTTAGGTATACTGCAACACACAACAATAAGAAGAAGCGAGAATAAATACAATGTCTGTTTCATAATATTCTGTTTATAGATGGTTTTCATATTATCTAAGTACAAAATTCGTGCCAAACAGTCAACTATCTGTTTTTCAAGCAACAACTTTTTTTGCCATATGTCCGTTTTCGGACAGTGTGTTCGATTCCGAACATTTGACACCGACTTTGACTCGCACATATAACCATCATAGCCATTTAAGATTGAGATCTAAACTTTTTCAACCGGGAAAGCCTAAGCGTATGTTGATTTTTTTCACAAAAACACCTCTCTAAGATTAGGCTTATACATAATATTTCTTTCGGTGCAAAGATAAAATTTCGGAGCAATATCGTGGATAAACGAGAATAAAATCTGCTATCCATTTACCGTCATTCGCCACATTATAAACTTTTATCGATATTTATCGGGTAAATTATCGAATTTAGCGACAAATAGTATATCTTTGTAATATATTGTCCCTAAGCACCAATGTAATATTTTTTCATCATCACACTAAAAAATTCAACACGAGAGATGCAAGTATCAAAGGGGCAGGGATAGATTAACTTGACATATATACCATGAGATAATCAGCCAGTATCATTCGAACCAATCTCTCAGCTTAGCATTTGCCTGTTTCTTTATCTCATCATCAACACAAGCAAGCAATTTCAACACAGCAAAAATAAGAGCAATATCATCAGTATATCCTACTGCAGTCAGGATATCGGGGATAATGTCGGCAGGAAGAATGAAATAACCTAATGCACCTATTATCATTGTACGCTCTTTAAGCGACACCTTATCGGACTTCATTGCATAAAACAATAGGAGGACATTATATATGACCTCTTTGCCTGCAGCATTTGCCACTGATTTTACTTTATCCCAAAGTCCACTATCGGAATACTCCTTACCATACTTTGCTAATTTATCATCATTAGCATCAAACTTATCATCCATAGTTATTCGATTTTTTTCTACGAAGCGAATTTATAAAGGGGAAATCCCTCATGCAAGGGAAATTCCCTATTTATCGGTAGGAAAATCCCTAAATATTCCTCTGTAGTATAAATTCACTTATTGGTGTCTGCCCCTTCGCGTTTCTGTCCCTTCGCGTTTGTAACGCTAAGGATTGAGTATAAGCATCTGCGATGCGCTCAAAATAAAACTTATTATGAATTGAATCTGAGTTTTTCTAGTTTTTCCTTTGCCTATGTAAGTTCAATAGAAATTCTAAATTTAAGCGCATTTTAAATGCTTATACTCATAACATCCGCATTACAAATGCGGATGGACAAGCAAATGCGGATGGACAAGGATTGCAAAAAGAAGAAAAAATTTTATTGCTGTCCGGTAAATTTTTATTCAGCTGATGTTTTGGAACTCCTCCGTCTTCAAAAACAAGGTAAACAACTCTCCCTCTTGGATAAGAGGGAGTACCCAAAGGGGG
>JAFYLO010000097.1 GCA_017557045.1 Bacteroidaceae bacterium
GCAAGCATGAACGAAATTTCATTTGAGTCAACCGGGTGCATCTTACCATCGTAAACAATTACTCTTACATCGCGAGCGTATGAACTTGTAAGCGGTCCCTGCTCCATTCTTTCCATAACACCCTTGAGGATTGCAGGCATGAAGCGAGCATCGATAGCACCGCCGACAACGCTGTTGACAAATACCAGCTTGCCACCCCAATCGAGTTTGATTTCCTCAGTACCCTTAGGAGTAATCTTGAACTCCTGACCATTGAAGCGGTAAACATCGGGCATGGGAACACCCTCTTCGTAAGGCTCTACAATCATGTGAACCTCACCGAACTGACCGGCACCACCCGATTGTTTCTTGTGGCGATAGTCGGCACGTGCAGCCTTTGTGATAGTCTCGCGATAAGGAATCTTGGGCTCCTCGTACTTGACAAGCATCTTCTCTACGTTCACAAGACGCCACTGCAATGTACGCAAGTGGAATTCACCCTGACCGTAAACGATAGTCTGACGAAGTTCCTTAGACTGCTCAACAATCCATGTGGGATCCTCCTCGTGCATACGGTTGAGAATCTGCATAAGTTTCTCCATGTCAGCCTCTTTCTGAGGTTTGATGGCACGTGAATATTTCGAAGCAGGATATTTGACGAGTGAGAAACGATAACTGCAATCCTTTTCGTTAAGAGTATTGCCAATCTTGATATCCTTCAATTTCACTGTACAACCCAAGTCACCTGCCTTAAGTTCGTCAACAGGAGTACGGTTGGCACCTGCACAACAGAAAATCTGAGAGATGCGCTCCTTAGAGCCACGATCCATGTTTACAAGGTCGGCACCGGCTTTCAGAGTACCGCTCATCACCTTGAAGTAGTTAACCTCGCCAATGTGGGGTTCTACAGCAGTCTTGAAGAAGAATACAGATGTGGGAGCATTGCTGTCATAGGGAACAGTCTCGCCATCGGAATTCACCGGCTGGGGCATATCGTCAACCTCAGGAGCCACGTTAGAAAGGAACTCAAGCAGACGGCTTACAGCAACATCGGTTGCAGCAGAGCAGCAAAGCACAGGATAAACACTGCCTGTAGAGAGACCCAAGCGGGCACCCATACGAATTTCGTCAGTTGCAAGGTCGGCCTCGTCAAAATATTTGTCCATCAACTCCTCCTTGTTCTCGGCAGCCATCTCCACAAGTTTTGTGTGCATGTCGATAGCCTTGTCAAGTTCCGCTACGGGAATATCCTCAACGATGGGAGCCTCACCTTCGGCTGTCCAGGTAAGTTTCTTCATCAAAAGAACGTCTATGATAGACTTGAAGCCGGGGCCTGTCTCAAGAGGATACTGCACGGGGCATACCTTAGGACCATATATAGTCTGCAACTGCTCGACAACCATATCATAATCGCACTTCTCGTGATCGATCTGGTTTACAACGAACATCACAGGCTTGTTCATCTTCTTAATATAACGGAAACAGTTCTGTGTACCAACCTCAACACCATACTGGCCATTGATAACCATCATTGCAAGGTCGGCAACTGTCATTGCAGAAACTGCGCTGCCGGCAAAGTCGTCAGAACCCGGACAGTCGATAAGGTTAAGTTTCTTACCATTCTCCTCAACCTGGAACAAGGTAGAGAATACAGAGTAGCCATACTCCTGCTCAACAGGGAAATAGTCGCTCACAGTATTCTTTGCAGCGACAGTTCCTCTACGTTTTATGATACCACTCTCAAAGAGGATAGCCTCTGTGAGGGTGGTCTTACCAGAGCCTGAACATCCTACGATTGCGATGTTCTTGATTTCGTTAGTTTGATACGTTTTCATATTACTGATATTATATCTTATTATTGATTAAAAAACAAAAGTGGCGCCAATATATGCATAAAGCAGGAAATTTGCAACAAGATTGGCTTATTTTTTTATAAAATGACAAAAATATTTTAACTTTGTCAGCAAATTGCACAAGATAACATGGCAGGCATATACATTCACATACCATTTTGTAAGCAGCGCTGTCGCTATTGCAGCTTCTTCTCGTCCACCAAAAAGGAGGAGAAAGAGAGATATGTTTCGGCACTTTGCCGCGAACTGCAAACTCGCAGCGGATACGCAGACAGCGAAAAGATAGAGACTATATATATAGGAGGAGGAACTCCCTCGACACTGCAAGAAGAGCACTTCGAAAAAATATTCTCCACCATAACCGACACATACACCGTCGCATCAGGCGCCGAAATAACATTGGAGGCCAACCCCGACGACCTTACGCCGGAATACCTCGCAATGTTGCGCACACAACCATTCAACCGGTTGAGCATGGGAATACAGAGTTTCGACGACAGCCTGCTGCACACACTCGGACGGCGCCACGACTCGGCACGCGCCATAGAGGCATTTACAAATGCACGTTCGGCAGGCTTCGACAACATAAGCATAGACCTCATGTTCGCCCTGCCCGGTTCAACAAAAGAAAGCTGGCAGCGTGACCTTAGCCAGGCAATAAGCCTGAAACCCGAACATATATCGGCATACAATCTCACATACGAAGAGGGAACGGCGCTCCACCGTGCAGCAGAAAGCGGCGTCATCACCCCTCTGAGCGAAGAGGAGAACCTCGAACAATTCCGTATGCTGACCGAAGCACTGCCCGCCGCCGGATACCGCCACTACGAAATATCGAACTTCGCCCTTGCCGGACGCGAAAGCCGCCACAACAGCAGCTATTGGCACGACATTCCCTACATCGGATGCGGAGCCGCAGCCCACTCCTACGACGGAAAATCGCGCCAATGGAACATTGCCGACATATATTATTATATAAGAGGTATAGAAGAGGGTAACCCGCAATACGAAATTGAGCACCTCACCGAAAACGAACGCTACAACGACGCAATACTCACTCGTCTGAGAACCCTTGACGGCCTCCCCCTCGAATGGTTCGCCCGGAAATTTTCCGAAAAACTCAACAAGCACATGATAGCATCCGCAAACAAACACCTCGACCGCGGTACACTCACCAGCACCCCTGAAGGAAACATCCGCCTGACCAAAGAGGGAATTTTCATAAGCGATGCCATTATGCGCGACCTTATATATATAGACTAACCAATAAACACATAGAATATGAAAAAGACACTATTCCTGTTAGTTGCGGCAGCAACCACCCTTACAACCACAGCACAGTCGCTATACTACACCGACAGCAGCAACAAAGACATGGCACGCCATACCATACGCAAGGAGCCATTAAGACAAGAGATAATCCTCCCCACTATTGACGGCTGCAAAGTGCTGAAAGCAGACCTCCATAGCCACACGATATACTCGGACGGACACGTAACTCCCGAATACCGTGTACGCGAAGCATGGGGCGACGGACTCGACGTTCTCGCAATAACCGAGCACATTGAATACCGTTCCAACGAGCGCAACATGCTCAACTACCTCAAAGGTTATCTGCCCGAAGGCACACAGGCCGCAAACAACAACATCACCGGCAAGACACCTGACGAAAAAGGAATCCTCGCCGACCTTAACCATTCGAACAACATTGCTTTAAAATCAGCAGAAAACTACGGGATAACCATAATTCCCGGAATAGAGATAACCCGTACCCCCGAAACAATCGGCCACTACAATGCCCTATTCATTGAGGATGCCAACACCATCTACGCAGCCGACGCTGCCGAATCAATGCGCAACGCACGCAAACAGGGTGCCATCATCATGCACAACCACCCGGGATGGAGACGCAAAAATCTCGAAATGACAGATTTTGAGAAACAAGTATATTCCGAAGGACTGATAGATGGAGTAGAAATAATGAACGGTTCGGAATTCTACCCCAGTGTCGTGCGCAGCGCTATCGAAAACAAACTTTTCATGGCAGCCAACACCGATATACACACCACAACAGCCATGGACTACAGCAATCAAGGCCACCTGCGAAACATGACATTCATCATAGCCAAAGACGCACGCATCGAAACAATTAAAAAAGCCCTCAAAGCACGCCGTACACTTGCCTACTCCTTTGGAACCATCGCCGGCGACGAGAAACTGATAAAGGAATTCTTCCTCGCAAGCATCAGCTTCGAGACATTCAAGACCGACAAGAACGGCAAACGCACCATGCGCATGACCAACAACACCTCACTCGATTACACTCTCAACTTCGGAGGCAACCCCGTACAGTTGAGAGCATTCACTTCGCGCAACGTAACCGTAGCAAAAGAGAAGGAACTGATATTCACCGTAGAAAACATGTGGATACCCACAGAGGAGAAACATCCGCAGTTCAAGTTGAAACTGTAATACACGACAAAGAACCCCGACAATCTGCAAAAGCAAAATGTCGGGGTTCTTTGTCGATACAACAGCAATAAACTATTTGAATTTATCTTACAACAAACCTGCGGACTACACTACCCTTCGCACTCCTCAATCGCAACAGATAAACACCGTTGTCGAGCCTAACGGATGCCGCAGCACCAATAGAGCGATGCACGCAACAACCCGCAGCATCGAAGATTGAAAGTTCGGCATCCTCATCACCTGCATCTATGCAAACAACATTGCCATCAACAACCACTGTAGCAGCATCGGTATTAACCTCGTCGATAGCAGTGGGAGAAACAGGCCAGTCCTTTATAAACTCCTCGAATACAGCGCAATTCCTTGTATAAAAATCCATCATGTAATCAATCTCGTCGTAGATGGAACCGAGCGGAACATGAATATCCTTGCCCCTCTCATCCTCGTCGAGAGTAGTCCAGCGCTCAGCCTCTCTCGCCCAAGCACCCGAAGAGGTGAAAAGGTCGGCATACCGCATCAGACGCGCCCTCACCGAATCATCGGAAAGCACCCCCGCTCTAAGTTCGTTCCAACGGTCGCGGAACATCTTCTTGAACCAGTGGTGAGGCTTGTACTTCTGGCAAAGCAGACGATTGTACAGCGCACACATACCCGGACACTGATAACCGAAAGCCCACAGACGCGGGTCGTCAATATGGCTCTTGCCGTTATGCACACGACCGAAACTTGAATCCAAGTCCCACGGAGTGAAAAGTATTCTCTTCTCCTTAGTAACATTTCTCACACTCGCATAAGAGTTCTTCATCACATTGTCGCCACAGTGAAAAATTGTTACAAGAATAGCGTAATTTACCAAATTATCCATATAGCAAATATCCTGCAAACGCTCGGCAAACAAATCTTCGTTCTCAACGTTCACAATATCTATAAGTTCCTTCAGCGGATGCCAATAGCCTGAATTCTCAGTTTCATCGGGGAACTTCTGCTCCCATCCCTCCCAATAGAGAGTATCAGTAGGCTCAGCCTCATAACTCGACAAGTATGTAGCACCCGTCCATATACGCGCCTTATAAAGCAATCCGCGGGCAACATAGGTCGCACTCTCAACATCAACCTTAGTCTTCTTCAGATTCAGTTTCTTGCGGTCAATCTTGTCCGTAAAACAATAAAGGCCATGATAGCGTCCATTCAAAAAAGCTTCGACAAACAGTCCCGAAGTACCATTGGCCTGATAATCATTATCCTTGTCCCACGGAAGATCGTCCATAGAATTCCATATATCGGTAATCACACGGTTGCGCATACGTGCATGGTCCACGTACATCGCATCCATCACCCAATCGCCATCGTGGCGCATTCCAAAGACATTGACATCCAACTCCTCGCCTACACTGTCAGTAAGCTCGATATTGAAAGATTTCTTCGCAAAGCCCGAAGCCGTAGCACCGCGGAAGCGCATATCTGCCGTACCATGGAAAACCACCATAGTGCTGTCCGTCCTGCCATCAGGATCGATCATCGTAACATAACAAGGCGATTTTTCGTCCCTCGTGGCAGAATTTTTGAAAAGAATCTCCATCCGTTCCTGATCACCCTCCATACAGACAATAGGCAGCGAAGTAAAACAAAGGCTCCACTCTACCCTCGTGTCACCGTCCGCAGCGCGGTGAGACAACACATTGCTGCCATCGGCAATATTTTCAAGCAACACCGAATCGGAAAGTAAACATCCGTTCAGCCACAGACTATCGGCAGGCTCGGCAGACTCAATCGACACACGGCAACCGTCATCGGATGAAGCCGCAGCAAACAGTTCCGCACCCAAAGAAAAATACATTTTACGCGAAACACTGTCGCACACGGCAGGCACACCATTCAGCGCCACCCTGCTTGCACGCGAAACAAAGACCTGTCCTTTCGCCCCAACACCGGAGAGGAACAAGCACAACAAAAACAAAAAAAGATTCTTCATTACAAAAAAATTTGCGCGAAGATACAAAAAAGGAAACTCTTACAAACAAACACACACCACTTTTTGTTCAAAAATGTTTAGTTAAAATATTAAAATCTTTTTTATAATTGAAGTACAAGTACTAATTTTGAAAATTATTTATCAAAAAGCGTAAAA
>JAFYLO010000098.1 GCA_017557045.1 Bacteroidaceae bacterium
GGTCTTAATATCTAACATTAAAGGAATAGTACAATGGAAAATATGACTTTGATTTTAGCTAGCATTGGAGTATTCCTCGGAATTATCCTGATGTTGGTAATTATACTGCTGGTGGCAAAGAAATATTTGTCGCCGAGCGGCAATGTAAATCTTACAATCAACGGTAAGGACACAATCTCTGTAGCTCAGGGTGGCAGCTTGCTCAGCACTTTGGCTGAGAACAACATCTACCTCCCCTCTGCTTGCGGCGGTAAGGGTTCTTGCGGACAGTGTAAGGTTCAGGTGCCTTCAGGCGGTGGTGAAATCCTCGACTCCGAGAAGGGCCAGTTTACACGTAAAGAGATTAAAGAGGGATGGCGTCTTGGTTGCCAGTGCAAGGTTAAGGGCGATATCTCAATAAAGGTTGACGACTCGGTAATGGGCGTTAAGGAGTGGGAATGTACAGTTATCGGTAACCGTAACGTGGCTACATTCATCAAAGAGTACAAGGTTGCTTTGCCTCCCGGCGAACACATGGACTTCGAGCCCGGTTCATACGCTCAGATCAAGATTCCTGCATTCAACATCGACTACGACAAGGACTTCGACAAGTCTCTTATCGGCGATACCTATCTGCCTGCATGGAAGAACTTCGGTCTTTTCAACCTCAAGTGTACAAACGACACTCCCACTGTTCGTGCTTACTCAATGGCCAACTATCCCGATGAGGGCGATATCATCACTTTGAACGTGCGTATTGCAACACCTCCTTTCAAACCGAAAGAGCAGGGTGGCGGCTTTATGGATGTTAACCCCGGTATTGCTTCTTCATACATCTTCAGTCTGAAACCCGGCGACAAGGTAATCATGAGCGGTCCTTATGGTGAGTTCCGTCCCAACTACGACACAGGTCGTGAGATGATTTGGGTAGGTGGTGGTGCCGGTATGGCTCCCTTGCGTGCACAGATTATGCACATGCTCAAGACACGCCAGTGCCGCGACCGTCAGATGCATTACTTCTATGGTGCACGTGCTTTGGAGGAAATCCCCTTCCTCGACGATTTCTTGGCATTGGAGAAGGAGTTCGACAACTTCCACTTCCACCTTGCTTTGGACCGTCCCGATCCCAAGGCAGACGCAGCAGGCATCAAGTATACAGCAGGCTTCGTAGCACCCGTTATGGGCGATACATACTTGAAGGCTCATGAGGCTCCCGAGGATTGCGAGTACTACCTCTGCGGTCCTCCCATGATGGCGAAGACTGTTCTCGACCTCTTGGATAGCCTTGGTGTTGAGAAGGATATGATTCACTTCGACGACTTCGGAGGTTAATTGCGACCTTCGTGAATATAAATATCCGCCCGGACTGCTTCTTGCGAAGCTGAGTCCGGGCGGATGTTTTTTTGTCGCAGTCTGCGGTTCTCTTCAGACAGCGAAGCCTATGCTTTGGCGCTTTTCGTTCTTTACGCTTTTTACCGAGGTGAATCTGAACTTGTCGAGCGCGGAGCGGACATCTTCCTCTTTTATGGTTGTGAAGGTCTCCTTGTCTGCAATGAAGTTGCTGCTCATTATTCTTGTGCTCATGGCAGGGAGCATACCTTTCATCACCACCTGTCCCATCCATCGTGCGTTGCTGAAGAACTGATCCTTGTTCTTGCATGCTTCGCCGATGCCTTTGAGCAGTGCTTCCCGCGCTGCTGTGTCGAGCGAGTATCCGTTTTTATCCAGCATTGCAGTTGCTATCTGCATAAGTTCCTCTTCGGAATAGTCGTCGAAATGGAACTTGTGGGGGAATCGTCCCTGTAGTCCCTGGTTTACGCGCATCATGCGATCCATCTCATCCTGATAGCCCGCCATAATTATAAGGGTGTCGGGGTTGGGTTGTGCAAGCACTGTGAGGAGTGCGTCGATCGCATGCTGACCGAAGTCTTTCTTGTCGTCTGTATCCTCGCAGAGTGTGTATGCTTCGTCTATGAAGAGCACATTGCCGCGTGCCTGTTCAAGTATCCTTTGCATATTGCGCTCTGTTTCACCTATGTAGCGTCCTATTATCTTGGCACGTTCCGTTATTATTACCTCTCCTTTGCTGAGCAGACCGAGTGAGCGGAATATTTTGCCGATTTTCTTTGCAACCGTTGTTTTTCCTGTGCCGGGGTTGCCTGTGAATATCATGTGGTGAGGAGTTTGTTCTGCCACCGGAAGCCCCATGCTGCGACGTATCTCTTCCATTTGCATATAGTTGAACATTGTCCTAAAGTGTTCTTTCAGGTTGTTGAGTCCAACCATGCTGTTCAACTCCATCATAGAACGTTCAAATTCGGATTCAGTGCCGGATCCTAATTCAATGTTGAAGTCTTCGGCCTCTATTGTCATGATGTAATGCGACCTTTCCAGTAAGTTCCTCTCCTTTTCGCCGCTTGTGTTGATTGTGCGGTCGAGGATGCGCGGGTAGATGCTCTCCTTGAAGAAGCGCTTCAGCTCTTCGCTGCGCCAGCGTGTGGCGTCGCCTTTGCTTCGTGCGTTCTCTATGAGTCTTACCAGTGCCGGTTCACTCTCTTCGCTCATGAAGTAGTCGTATGCCTCGAAGATGTCCTGCAAGCAGTGTATCTGCTCTGCTGCCGAGAAGTATTCCTGTCTTACGATGTTCTCTTCGGGGAAGAGTCCTTGCAGGAATGGTGCTGTTTCGATTACGGTCTTGCACTCCGATTCCGTACCGCAGAGAATCAGTGAATTGCACTCCTCAGTCGTGAACCATTTTTCTATTTTGCCGAGGATGGCTCCGCCGTTGGGGGTGAGCAGTGAGCCTACGTTGCAGAGTACCATTGCTGAATTTCTGCACGAATTGATGAAATCGTTGCTCTCCTCGTATGGGTCTGCTGTGTATTTGGGCTCAATCAGCTGCGCACAATCTGCCTTTTTGTATGTGCGGTTGTTGGTGGCGAGAGCTACGAAGACGTCGAGGAACTTGTCGTCGGTAAATTCAACTATGTAGTTCTGCTGCATAGATACCGTTTTAAGTCCGAACTTCTGCCTCATATCGTTGATGACCATTGGTTTGAGGTTTGATGCAATGGTCTCTTTGCAACGGTTGAGTCCCGGGATGTTCGACAGCTTCTTCCACTCCTCATCGTGGCTGCCTGTGAGCAGGTGTTTCATGAAGAGGTATTCTTGCGACTGCTTGTTTATCTTCTCGCTGTTGAGCAAGGTGAACTTCTCGCCATCGTATGCGAAAGCCGCTTTGTGGATGGGTTCGTTGTTCTGCAGCAAATAGATGTTGTATCTCTCTTTAAGCCAAATGTACTTTGAACTAATGTTGATTTTTATCTTTTTTGCCCCAGTGCTGCGCGGATGGAACTTTATCGGTGCGCACATGCTTCTGTAGTCGCCTGTGGTGCAGCAGATTGTGAATTCCTCTTTGTTCGTCTGCTTGCTGTCGAATGATATTTCGAGTGTCGTTGTACCCGAAGTTGTGCTTCCGTGGATGTTATCTTTCTTCGTTAGACCGATGCTGTTGACCTTGGCAGTCTCGCGGTCTTCGCCGTGTTGCAGTATGGAGAAGTTGAAGCGTATGTTGTCGCCCATTGTCGCGTAGGAACATCCGGCCTTTTGTGCAGCTCCGCATACGAGCAGAAAGTAGTTGCCGTATGTGTAGTCTACGGTGTCGCAGAGTATATCTATGCTTGTTTCGAAGTTGCATCCGTCTATGCTTCGTATGGCGAGGGGTTCGGGTGTTCCTTCCGCGTAGAGTGCCAACAGAAGTTTGTCTTCTGTCATATACATGCTTATTTCGTTCAGACCAATATGTATGGTTTTTCCTTTGAGGAAGCCTGATACAAAGAAGGTGGTTGTGTCGTAAGGCACATTTCTGCAAACACTCTTGTCTACAGAGATCTCTATGCTGTCGTCTATCTCACAGAATGTCTCTTTGTGGCATGTAGGGATGCTGTATTCTGTTCCGCGCGATTTGTATGCTCTGAATGAGTAGTATTCAGGTACTGCACCGTTCTGAAAGTCGAATTGTGCATCGTGTCTCTTTATACATGCTTCTATTTCTTCGTTCAAGAATTCATCGAGTAATTTGTCAAATTCGTCTGCTGATTTATCGAAATTCATAGTCTTAGTTTTTTTTAGGTTGATTATTGTGTGTGGGTTGCGGATAAGAACGGCGGAGCCGTTCCTTGATGAGAGGGTAGAGGGAGCCTGCTGTATGCGTCAGCGTTGTTGTGCTGCATACAGTCAATAAGAAGTGTTGTGATTGTGTCCGGATACATGTGCTGAACCGGCGCACAAAGAGCCGGAATCATCCGCGAATGGAGATTCCATTTGTTCCGACCCCATGGACAGGGATTATCTTCTCCCGTGTCTGTCGGAGGGTGTCCAACAATTCAAAGAAGGGCATAATGCATCGAATCACATAGGCGTGTGCCGCCTTGCGGTGTCAATAGCATCAATTTTTTTCTTCGAATTGTTAATCATAAACTATGAATTTGTGAATGTTTTAGGGAAACAGTAATGAACTTTGTTTAATTGGCTATATTGTCTTATTTGGCAATATAGTTGCCTTTGTAATAGAGGCGTATTTCCCTATTTGCGACAAAGATATGTATAGTATTTTAATTACGCAAATCAGTAAACATTATTTAACAATAAATTTATGAGAGGGATTAAATCCTTCTTTACTATCGTGTCGTTCAGACGGTGTTCGCCGTCGAACCATAGGCAGCGCTCCTCGCCGTAGAGCTTTGCCATCAACGGGTGGAAATGCACCACCGGATCCTTGTCGCCGAAAAGTCCGTAGACAATCTTTTTCTCCTCCTCGTTTATGCCGTCGAACTGGGTTTTTTCCATCAGTTTGAACTGCTCGACTATCTTTTTATCTACGCGGAATTCCATCACACCATCCTTACGCTTGGCTGTATACTTGTGCTTGCCCATGTGGTTGAAGAGCAGTGTGCGTGACATTTCGAACGAGGGGTTGACGATGATGCGCGGTATTCCCCACATTTGCTGTGCGTACATTCCGCCCATGGAGGTACCTATGATAATGTCGGGTTGCTCCTCTTCTACCGTCCTGTGCAGCAGTTCAAGGGCTTCGAAGGGGTCGATGGGAAGGTCGGGGGCAACGACACGCCAGTCGGGAAAGTGGCGGCGCAACGACATTACGGTACCCGAACTGCCCGATGAGGCGAATCCATGAACATACATTATCTTTATTCTCTTCTCCATGATAGCGATACTTTTCTGCGAAATTAGGCATAATATTTGGTATTTCTGCTTTTTCGTACAAATAAATTGGATTATCTTTGAGGTGAATCTTAAAGATGTTTGCATGTTTATCCCAAACAAGGCAATATAACAGCTATGTTTGCGTTATATAATCGTCATGATAAAAAGAATATTACTCATAATAGCGTTGATCGTAATCCCGTTTGCACTTACCGCTCAGGAGCGTAAGGTGCAGAATCGGCCGTATATAGATTTTCGCCGTCTGCATTACGGATTCTTTTTCGGTCTTCACAATCAGGACCTTGAACTTGCAAACAATGGCTTTGTTACAGCCGGCGGTGAGCAGTGGTATGCCGATGTGTCGGCATACAATCCCGGATTCAGTGTCGGTGTGCTTGCCGACCTCAGAATAAACAACCATCTGGCATTGCGTCTTGTGCCTTCGCTCCATTTCGGCGAGAAGCAGGTGGTCTTCCGCGAACTGAACACTGGCAACCGCGAGCGTCAGCAGATAAAATCGACATACATGTCGTGTCCCCTCGACCTGAAATTCTCTGCCGAGAGGTTCAACAACTACCGTCCTTATATAATGGCGGGAGTAAACCCCATGATCGACCTTACGGTGAAGAAGCAGCGGCCGTTGCTGGTAAAGAGTTTCGACTTTATGGTGGAATTCGGTCTCGGATGCGACTTCTATCTTCCTTTCTTCAAGTTGATACCCGAACTTAAATTCTGTTTCAGCCTGCTCGATGTGCTCGAAAAGAACCGCAAAGACCTGTTGGACGAGAATTTGATGAAGTTTACAGAGTCGGTCGACAAGGCTGTTGCCAAAATGATAGTGCTCTCATTCTATTTCGAATAGCGGAATATTAAGCAACTGTCATAAGGAAAGATGCAATTAACAAATGTTAAAAACATTTTTTTAGGCATAGGTGTTTAATAAATGCACTATTTTTGCGAAAGATTAAACCAATAAAATTTATAGAACTATGGCTTATGTAATTTCTGACGACTGCGTAGCATGCGGTACATGTATCGACGAGTGTCCTCAGGGCGCAATTTCTGAGGGCGACAAGTATTCAATCAACCCCGAAATGTGTATCGACTGCGGTTCATGCGCAGGTGTATGCCCCTCTGAGGCTATACATGAGGGATAAATCTATAGCATTTAGATTTATTTGTCGAAAACAGCAATGGCGGCTTTTGTCGCCATTGTTTGTTTTAAGAAACTGTTTGAATTTTATTAGAAAATAATTCTATATTTGCGCTGTTCATTTCGGCTTATTTGAGTCTATTTTGGCATCTTTTCTTTCTTATTTTTTGGAAATAGCCCGCTATTCCCTGCAAAATGCGAAAGAAAATCTACTCAAAA